>CAZJMO010000260.1:0-4927 GCA_964547085.1 uncultured Fibrobacteraceae bacterium
ATCTCCTTGCGGACCATGTTCGCGCCGACCAGGAGAACCACCAGCAACCCGAGCAGCGACATCGCCGCCAGGCCCACGTCCGCCACGATCTTGCCCTGCGCGCCGACCGTCAGCGGCGACAGCACGGTCGTGGCGCCGACGAGCGCCAGACCGAAGAAACCCACCAGATAGAAGAGCCGATCGCGCACGGTCTCGCGGAAGGTCCCGTGGGCCACGGCCATCACGCGCGTCAACACGACGTCACCTCCGATGCGGCCCCGGCGGCCTCGAGACCGTCCAGGAACGACGTCTCCAGATCGCCGCCGCGCGGCTGAACGTCGTGGACCGACAGGCCCGCTGCGTCCCACGCGCAGAGGATGCGTCCGAGCGCGCCGGCGCCCTCGGCGTCGATGGTCCACAGGTCACCGTCTCGCGCGATCACCTCGGCCGCGGACGAATCCAGCGTTTTCTCCGCGTCCGAACCGGCCTCCGGAGCCGCCAGCCGCACGCGATAGGCCCGCACGGCCGGTCGGTGATGCAGGTCCTCAACCCCGTCGAGCCGGCCGCGACGCAGCATCAGGACGCGGTCGGCCACGGCCTCCACGTCCGGCACGATGTGCGACGAGAACAGGATGGTCACGCCGCGGCGTCGCTGTTCGAGCAGGATGTCGCGCACCTGGCGGCGCCCCAGCGGATCCAGCCCCGACTGCGGCTCGTCCAGGATCAGCAGCTCGGGCTCGCCCAACAGCGCCTGCGCCAGTCCGATGCGCTGCCGCATGCCCTTGGAGCAATCCCGCAGGCGCCGTTTCGCGTGCTCGGCCATGCCGACCTGCTCGAGGCACGCGTCCGCGCGCTCACGCCGGTGCCCGCGCGGCAGCCCGAGCAGCTTGCCGAAGAAGTCCAGGAGTTCGCGGGCGTCGAGATTCTCGTGGAAGTACGGCGCCTCCGGCAGGTATCCCACGCGGGCCCGCGCCTGCGGCAACCGCGCGTCGACCCCGCCGATCAGCACCTCGCCGGCGTCCGGCCGGACCAGGCCGAGGATGGCCTTGAGCGTGGTCGTCTTGCCGGCGCCGTTGTGCCCCAGCAGCGCCAGGACCTCGCCGCGGGGAACCTCGAAGGAGAGGTCGGCGACCGCGGGCTCGCCGCGCCGTCCCCAGAACCCCTGTCGGTACGTCTTGCGCAGGCCCCGCACCCGCAGCGCCACGCCGTCTGTCTCGTTTTTGATCAGGTCGGGTCCCTTCATGACCAGCGTTCCGCTCCTGTCTCGCGTCCGAGCCCCCTTCTGGGCGTCTTCCGTCGCCTTGACGCTTCTTTTCCAGCAGAATCTGCAAGGCCGGTGCCAACCGCCGGGCACAAAGAAGCGGGCCCCCGTTCGGGGGCCCGCCTCCCTGAAGTCGCGACCGGAACTAGCTGCCGCTGGTCAGGGTGAGAACGATACCGTTGGTGCCGGACGTCGCGTCCTTGCCGTAGCCGGTGATCGTGTAACCCACGTTCGCACCGCCCTGGGCGATGACCTGGATCCCGACCTGGCCGGCCGTCGTCGCAGCTGCGGCGAACTGGGGCTCGGTGCGGGCGCCGGTGAAGGCGTTCTCGAGCAGATCGGCAACGCCGTCGCCCGTGGCATCCGAGAACAGCGGCGACAGATCGCCGGCGGCATCCGAGTAGATGCCGTCGTGGCGGACAGCGTAGTCCTCCGCGGCCAGCTGCACGGTGTGCGCCGCGCTCTTGACCTTGGCCTCTTTGGCCCGGTCCTGCATGGCGATAAAGTTGGGGATGGCAATCGCGGCAAGGATGCCGATAATGACGACCACGATCATGAGCTCGATCAGCGTAAAGCCCTTGTTGTTCACTGGGTTCCTCCTTGTTCCGGTCGCTTCGACCACAGGTGTGGGCCTTCCTGGCCCGTGAAGCCTGCCGATGGCATGCGCTTCGTTGCAATGGTTGTGCCAATTTTCGATCTCGGCTCGATCATACTCTATCTGTTGCCACCACGGCACTTAGCCAATTCCGCGTCTTCTGGTCCGTCCGGCTTGAGCGAACGCTGGGTTGCAAGATGCACCCGACGCGGGCGTTCCGTGCCGCATTAGCTCACCCCTGCGGGCTCCTGTTTTTCGGTCTCGTCGGCGGTGAACGAGGCGTCTGCGTCGTCGTCCGAATCGACCGACTCGACCGCCGCGATCATCCGGTCGGCGTCATCCAGTTCGAAATCGTCCGCGCGATTGACCTCGTCCTCGCCGACACCGTAGCGCAGCAACTTGCGATAGAGCGTCGACGGGTTGATCTGCAGGATCTCCGCCGCCCGCTTCTTGTGCCAGCCCACCGCCTCGAGGACCTGCAGGATGTGCGCCTTCTCCAGTTCTTCGAGCGAGACCATGCCGCCGACCAGGGTCGAGGGCATGAACGCCGTCGTCTGACCGCCGTGCAGGTTGGTCGGCAGATCCCTGACCGTGATCCGCGGGCCGTCGCGCATGATGCAGGCGCGCTCGATGACGTTCTCCAACTCGCGCACGTTGCCCGGCCACTCGTAGGACTGCAGGCAACCCAGCGCGTCCTCGTCGACCATGGTGCTCAGGCCGCCCCCGTACTCGTCCGGGTTGAAACGACGCAGGAAATGGTCGGTCAGCAGCGGAATATCCTCCACACGCTCGCGCAGCGCGGGCAGGTTCATGGGAATCACGTTGAGCCGGAAGAAGAGGTCGGTACGGAAGCGGCCCTCGGCCACCTCGACGTCGAGGTCGCGGTTCGTGGCCGCGATCACGCGCAGGTCGACCTTCTCCGACTGCGAGCTGCCGACGGGGATCACCTCACGCTCCTGGAGCATGCGCAGCAGCTTGACCTGCGTGCTCTGGGGCATCTCCCCGATCTCGTCGAGGAAGATCGTGCCGCCGTTGGCCTGCTGGCAGAACCCGGCGTGGTCGCGGTCGGCACCGGTGTAGGCGCCCTTGATGTGGCCGAAGAGCTGGCTCTCGAGCAACGTCTCGGGGATGGCGCCGCAGTTGATGGCCACGAACGCGCCGGCCGCGCGGTTGCTGCGGTCGTGGATGGCCCGCGCCACCAGTTCCTTGCCCGTGCCGCTCTCGCCGTTGATCATCACGGTGGCCGGCGTGGAGGCGATCTTGTCGATCATCTTGAAGACCGACCGCATGCGCGGGCTCCGGCCGATGATCTGCTGCTTGCTCTTCTTCTTCTTCAGTTCCCGCTTCAGGTGCTTGTTCTCGGTCTCGGCCCGCAACAGCTGCATGGCGTTGCGGATCACCATCTTGATCTCGTCGTTCTTGCAGTGCTTCTGCAGGTACGAGAACGCGCCCAGATTGACCGCGTCGATCGCCGACTGCTCGCTCGCGTACGCCGTCATGATGATCACCGGCTTTTCCGGATCGATCGCGCGGACGCCCTTCAGCAGCTGGATTCCGTCCATGCCCGGCATCTGGATATCGGTCATGACCACGTCGCACGGCGCCTCTTCCAGCAGGCGCAGGGCTTCGGCCCCGGAACCGGCGGTACTGACCTCGTAGCCCTCCTTGCCCAGGAGAATCGAGAGGTACTGGCACATGCTCGCTTCGTCATCGACGACTAGAATCCGACCCAGCGACATGGAGTGTCTCCTTCAAAATTTCCCTACCGGTGCATCATTTGTCTTATCGGTCGCTGCGGGTACCGCTTGACGTCTCAGTTGACGCCGACCGCCACATTCTCGATATCCGGCGCTGAGACATCGCGAACGCCGTGTTCCTGTCGGGCCAGCGGCAGCCGCATCACGAACTCGGCGCCTCCGGCCGGGCTGTTGCCCGCCTCGATCGTGCCGCCGTGGCCGTGCACGATGCGCGCGACCATCGGCAACCCCAGTCCCGTTCCGTGCGGCTTGGTGGTCACGAACGGCGTGAAGATGTCCTCGGCGCGATCGGGGTCGAGCCCCGGCCCGCTGTCGGTGACGCGGATCTCGCAACAGCCGTCGTCCTCGCGGACCTCCAGGCACAGCGTCCCCTGGTAATGCATCGCCTCGCAGGCGTTGATGCCCAGGTTCAACAGTGCCTGGACGAGTTGTTCGGCGTCCGCGCCGACGGTGATGCCGCGGCGGCTAGTCTCCAGCGAGATGTCGACCTTGCCGTCGTGCGCGGTCGTGTTCTGGCGGAGCTGGAGCAGCACCTGATCCAGGAACGGATCCAGGTCGAGGCGCTGCGCGTGCGTCGGACGCATGCGGGCGAACGCCAGAAAATCGGTGATCAGGGTGTTGAGCCGGCAGCTCTCGCGCTGGATCAGGTCCATCAGCTGGGCATTGTGTCCCTCCACCTCGAGGTCGCTCGCCAGCAGTTCGACGCTGCCGCGGATGCTGGCCAGCGGATTGCGCAGTTCGTGCGCGATGCTCGCCGCCAGTTCCCCCACGCCCGCCAGCCGATCCGAGTGCCGCAGGTGTTCCTGCAGCCGCCGGACCTCGGTCAGGTCGGTGAAGATCACCACCGCGCCTTCGAGCGCGCCGTCGTCGCCGGAGAGGAACGCCACGTTCACGCCCAGCGGCACCGTGACGCTCCCCCGCCGCACCGACACCTCGGCGCGCCGGCGGGGACAGCCGTCCTCCAGAGCCCCGCGAACCAGGTCCGACATCTCACGGCGTTCCTCGCCGAGCACATCGTCCAGGCCATGATGGCAACAGACGCGATCGCCGAGGCCGAGGATCGTCCGCGCCAGGGGGTTGATCCGCGTCACGCGGCCCTCGGCGTCCACGGTCAGCAGCCCGCTGCCCAGGTTGTCGAGGATCATCTGGACCTCGCGGCGGCTGCGACGTGCGCGCCGGACCGCTCGGACCTCCGCGCGTCGACGCCGCGCCGCCAGCCGGACCTTTTTGATCGTTTCCACTATCAGCATCTCCTCGTGGTACCCCTTGTGCCTCTGGGTATCCGAGACATCTAAGGGGGCTGCCGAGGGGGTCAATTTTCGACGCTGATTTCGC
>CAZJMO010000260.1:4937-5229 GCA_964547085.1 uncultured Fibrobacteraceae bacterium
TCGACGCCGCGCCGCCAGCCGGACCAGTTCGCCGGCCGCCAGACCCGACGCGAGCAGCAGCACGGCCCCCAGGCCGGTCGATGCCGAGACGGATCCCGGAGTGCCGTGGCGCAGCATAGCCGGCAGCAGCAGACCCAGCGCCGCCAGCGTCGAGGCCGCCGTGGCGCCCTCGCGCCCCAGGCGCAGCGCCGCGGTCGCCACCGGTCCCAGGAAGACTTTGCAGCCATAATGTTGTTACTCTGGGCATCCCTGCCTCTGGTTCTCTTACTTCCTTCTTTCAAAATGAATATTG
>CAZJMO010000261.1:0-5225 GCA_964547085.1 uncultured Fibrobacteraceae bacterium
CCCCATCTTCTCCAGGATCGAGCCCAGCGTCAGGCCGCTCGTACGGTGGTCGTTCATCGCCAGCCACACCGTGCCGACGGCACGCAGGTCGAAGGCGCCGCCGGCGATGGAGGAGCGGAAATCCAGGCCGTAGCGGTCGCACTCCTTGCGCAGCAGCGGGATGTCATAGTACGCGCCGAAGGCGGCGATGATGGCCTTGTTGCGCGGCCCGTACCACTGCAGGAAGCGCCGGCCCACGTCGGCGAACGTCTCCTTGTCGGCGACCATCTCGGGCGAGATGCCCGTGATCTCGGTGATGAAAGGTATCACCGGGTGGTCCTCCGGGCGCACCAGTTCGCTGAACTCCTCGGTGATCTCGAGGCTGCGGCGGTCCAGGCGCACCGCGCCGATCTCGATGATGCTGCTGCGCTCGACCGAATTGTTGCCCTCGTCCTCGGTCGGACAGGAGGCTTCGAGGTCGATGACCACGATATCCGAGCTGTAGCGCATGTCGCCTGGTCCTTTCGTGAGAATGTGCTGGCAACCTAGCAGGTGAGCCGGCGTGGGGCAACTCGGGGTCCCGCCGGGCCCGTTCCCGCTCCATCTGTGGCCGATCGTATTTGTGTAATGGAAACATAAAATGTCATATTATGATTGTTTTTGTACTGAAGGGCGTGGTATGCTGTTCGGGCATTCGTGGCACGGACCCGAATCCGGGAGGAACGCCATGCGAGCGGTCGGACACTTCCTCATCTTCGTCGCATTTTTCCTGGTATTCGCGTCTCTGCTCGGACTGCTGATCCTCGGTGCGGTGACGCTGCGATCGATGCTGGCGTTCCTGTTGCTCGTGCCGGCGTTGGCGGGGCTCTACCTTCTCTACGTCCGCGGTTTCCGCCTCGTCCTCGGTCGAGCCGACGATCGGGAGCGGAGCTTGGGCTGACATCCGAATGTCGGCTTTGGATTGTGCCCGCCGGCGACGACGGTCGGTCAGGATCAGGGCGAGGTCGGCCGTTCCACGAACCACAGATCGAGGTCCGGTTCGTATGCGCAGCGCGAAACCCGCGACGCCTGCGCCAGCAGGGATGGCGGCGGCGGGCCGACCACGACCGCATCCCAGACGAGCCATCGGACGTCGGGCGCCAGGCGGGGATCGTCGAGGTCGATCGGGAGCGGGTCGAGCAAGACGAAGTCGCGGGCTCCGGGCGGCAGGATCATGGCGCCGCCGATCAGGCTTCCCTCGCGACCCCAGACCGTGCGTGCGAGACGGGGTGTGGACATTGCCTCGGTGACGACCGGATCGTCCGCGACGATGGCCGCCACGTAGGACAGGGACGACAGGTAGCCGTTCCCGTCCGCACGTCGGGCCTGTGCCAGGTCGTTCTGCAGCGCCGGCAGGATGTCCTGCGCGGCCGCACCGATACCGGCCAGTGCGATCACCGTGGCGAGCCAGGGGCCGGCGACCGTCCACCGCGACAGCCGGGTCAGCGCCCAGGCCAGCGCCGGCAGGCCGAGCCCGAGGAGCCAGATCGTCATCCGGCTCCACCAGGGCGCCGGACTGGCGGCGAAGAGGAGCGCGACCGGCACCAGCAGCATCCAGAACGCCGGCGCGATGCGGCGTCGTAACGCCGCTGCCACCGCGACGGCGATCGCCGGAAGCCCCAGGAGCGACCAGATGCGGCCGAGTCCGCCGACGAAGGCGTCATAGCCGACGCTGGGGTCGGCGGCCGGCGACCACGCCTGCGCGAGTTGCCGCCAGGCGGGGAGGGCGCGGATCGCGGGCGGTGTCTGGTCGAGCATCATCAGTTTGATGTCCCAGCCCGGCGCGATCATCAGCTGTCCGAAACGCAGCTCCAGCGGATGGATGGGATTGCCGACCGCGACCGCGGCGCGCACGTACCAGTAGCCGCCGACCAGCGCCGTGGCGCCGACGACCAGGGCGAGGTCGCGGATCGTCTCGGTCGTGCGGGCGTGGTCGCGGACGGCGAGACGGGCGGCCACGGGGATCAGGATCACCACGGAGAATCCCACCGCGATGCCCTTGGTGCCGGCCACCAGTCCCAGCGCCAGTCCCAGGACGATCGCCGGCGCGATGCGACGGTTCGCGGGCGCGACCGCGACCAGGAGCGCCATCGCCAGCGCAGCCAGCAGATGGTGCGTGAAGACGCCGTCGACATAGCAGCTGGCGCCCTGTCCGATCAGGGCGGGGGCGCCGGTGAGCAAACCGGCGACGAGCCAGGAGCGGGCGTGGTCGGCGCCCAGCCGCCGGGAGATCGTCGCGATCGCCACCAGGCCGAGCGGCCACGACAGCAGGTTGGTCGCGTCCAGGAGGCGGGCGGTTCCGAGTGCGCGGCTGACCACGAACGACGCCGTCTCGGCGGCCATCGGATAGTTGGTGAACGGCACGTCGCCGATGCTCGTGATCCAGTGCACGCGGCCGGCCACGGCCCAGGCGTTGATCGCCGGCAGGTGGTAGTAGAGTCCGTCCCAGTCGATGGGATCGCGTTGCCAGACGAGGCGGGCCTGGATCACCAGGACCACGGCGGTGCCGACGAGGGCCAGGACCGTCGGCAGGTAGGCGAGGAGCCGCGGTGGCCGGTCCGCGGTCGGCGTCTCGGGGCCGGGCAGCGACCAGCGCCGGCCGAGCACGACTCCGCCGGCGACGGACAGCAGCAGGATCAGCGGCGCCGACACTGAGGTGATCGATCCTCCCAGCGCCGAGAGTCCCAGCGTGAGCACCTGCACGGCGGCCGCGGTCGCGACCATGGCGGCCAGCAGTCGTTCGTTCGCCGCCGGCGCCGCAGGAACCGGGGTCGGGGACATCAGAACGACCCGAAGATCGCGATCGAGTAACCGTGGGCGTCGTAGTAGTCGTTGTCTTCGGCGTCGTAGCGTACGCGGATGCCGCGGTCGGGCTTCCAGTTCCAGGACGCGTCGACGTACCAGGACGTGCTGCCGTAGTCGACCAGCAGTTTGTCGGGGCCGATCAGCTGGTAGGCGACGTCGCCGAAGGTCAGGCCCGAGCCCACTGCCCAGCGTTGCCACTGGTGGACCGTCGCGCCCAGATCCACGCGGCGGCTGGTGGTGCTGCCGGGCTGGCCGATATCGATGTGTCCGGCGGCCGAGAGGATGAGATGGTTGCCGGCCCACCAGGCGGCGCCCAGGTGGAAGCCGTCGTACGAGGCGTCTTCCTTGCTTTCGGAGTGGGTGTAGCCGGCGTCGATGATCACGCCGACGTCCTGCACGGTGTAGCCCACGCCGAGGTCGGTGCGGATGCTCGGCAGGATCGCCTCGCCGGTGCCGGTGGAGAGTCCGGCCGAGACGTGCCACGCGGCCGGCAGCTCGCGCCGCCAGCCCAGGCCGATCCCCAGGCCGGAATCGCCGAAGCGTTCCTGGCGGCTCACGTCCAGGGTCCAGAGTTCGCGCTCGCCGTGGGCCACGCGCAGGATGCCGGAGATGCTGTTGCCGTCGTCGTCGGTGCCGGAATAGTCGGTGTAGCCGTAGGCGACCTCCCAGCTCGGCTGCCAGATCCGCGGCGTTTCCTGGGCGTCGGCCCGGCCGGCGGGCGCCAGCAGGACGAAGCCGAGCAGCAGCGCGGCGGCGGTCGGGATCACGTGGCCGCCGCTGTGGGGCCGGCGACCCAGCTGGATGGGCGCGTCGATGGCCCACGAGTAGTAGCCGAAGAACACCAGCAGGTCGAGCGGCAGGCCGAACACGAAGAACAGCAGCGGCAGATAGAGCAGCGACGCCTGCGACAGCACCCAGGCGTGGAGCAGGAACTGCACGGGGAACAGCACCGTGAAGTGGAGCATCACGCCGACGGTCAGCAGCGCACGGCGTCGCAGCGTGAACGAGAACGGGTGATACGCCAGTCCCAGGATCACCGGCAGCAGGCCGACGAAGAAGAACCCCGCGATCAGCGTGCCGTGTACGTAGCCGGGGCCGTTGTACGGGAACGCCCGCGGCCAAAGGGCGAAGAAGATGTTCGCCGCGAGCTGGAACCAGGCGACCACGCGCAGGATCGTCGCCACGGGCATCATGTGACGCGGCACGAGCCAGGCGATGCCGTCGAGCACCAGGACGATGCCGAGTCCGATCCACCACAGATCGTTGTCGGGCAGGCCGGCCGCGAAGCTGATGAACGGCACGTGGAAGTCCAGGAATCCGAGATGGTAGGGGACCTGTTCCAGGTTGGCGCTCAGGCCGATGGCGCGACCGCCCTGGGTCATCAGGAGGCCCCAGAAATCGGTCATGAGGTTGCGGCAGAACCACCACAGGACCAGGCCGCCGAGCGTCAGCGCCAGCGCGGTCCAGGCCTGGAGGTTGCGGCGCGGCGTGGTCAGGAGCGAGCGATGGGTGGTTACCTGTCCGCCCTGGAAGCCGATGTCCGCCCACTGTTTCGTCTTTGTGTTCATGCTCCCCTGCCCCAGACGATGCCGTGGGCGACGGCGCCGGAATCGGCATCGATCGTTTCGGCGGTGATGGTGGTCGGCATGCCGGGTTCGCCGACGCGGCTGCCGGAACCGAGGTGGATGTGTCGTTCGGCGATGACCGGGCCGCTGACCTGCACGTCCTCGCCGAGGACCAGGTTGCGACCGGCGGTGACCGCGCCGTCGAGGCGGCATTTCGATTCGACCTGCACGTCGCCGTGGCTTTTCAGCCTGCCGTCGATGCGGCTGCCGGCGCCGATGCGGAGGTTGCCCGTGACGACGATGTCGCCGGAGAAGTCGCTGTTGGCCGGCAGGTCGAGGTCGCCCTCGACCAGGGCGCGGCCCGCGCGGTCGTCCACCAGGTGCGGCAGGTCACGCGGTTCGACGCGGCGTCGCTGGATCGAGTCGACGACCGTCGGGGTCGGCCGGCCGTTGGGATGGCCGAAGTGGATGGCGGGGGCCTGGAGGCGTTCGAAACGGCAGGAGGTCGCCAGGATCAACGCCGTTCCGGCCGAGGCGCGGCCGCAGAGGTCGCAGTCGCGGCTGGCGCGCAGGGTGCCCTCGGCGTGGAGCCAGCGGGCGCTGTGGCAGCCCGCGGCCAGCTCGATGTCGCCTTCGGCCAGGACCGCGCGCAGATTGCTGCCGGAACCCACGGTGACGCGGCCGTCGGCGTAGACCTCGTGGGGCAGGTTGCTGTGCTCGGGAAGCGTCAGGTCTCCGGCGGCCGCGAGGACCGCGGGGTCGGACAGCTCGCCCGACGTGAGCGTACAGCCGCATCGCCTCGCACTTCTGCGTCGGCAAGTGGATCTGCATCTGCAC
>CAZJMO010000262.1:0-1961 GCA_964547085.1 uncultured Fibrobacteraceae bacterium
GCGAGGATGCTGTGCCCTATCAGCGTGTGCCCCTCGATGAGCCGCCGCTCGGCCGCGTCCAGCCGCCCCGGCTTGTTGAGGATGGCGTCGGGTATGCCGACCTTGCCGACGTCGTGCATCGGCGCCACCATCCGCAACACGTCGACCTCGGGCGCCGACAGGCCGCACAGCTCGCCCAGCCGCGCGGCCAGCAGCCCCACGCGCAGCACGTGGTTGGCGGTCTCGCTGCTGCGCGTCTCGACGACCTCGCTGAGCGTGTGGATGATCTCCTTCTGGGTGTCGATCACCTCCTGGCGCAGCGCCAGGTTGCGATACGCCAGCGCGCTGTTGGCCATGAAGATGCGGATCAGGTCGCGGTCGGTGGAACCGGTCAGGCGCGTCCAGCCGACGTGCAGCAGGTAACCCGGCTCGTCGTCCGCGGCGAGGATCGCCAGGTAGCCGTCGGCGTGGAAGACGCCGTCCTTCTCGCGCAGGACCCGCGGCAGGAGCTGTCGCGCGCCCGACGGAAGCACCTCCGAGACCGGTCGTCCAAGATGCTCCCCGTTGCCGCCGAGCACCGAGCGGACCCGATACTCGCGCCCCTCCAACCGCGCCACCAGCCCGTGCACGCCCTGGCAATCCTGGCTCCGGGACAGGAGCCCGACCAGTTCGCCCAGGACGCAGTCGGTGAAGCCCTCGACCTGTTGCTGGCTGAAGAGCTTGCCGCCGGCGGTGAGGATCTGCTGCATGCCCTCCCGCGAGCGCACGACGGTGCGGATGTCGCGGTAGTCCCGCAGCGACACGAGCAGCGTGTTGTGGAGCTGCTGCGCGGTCAGGTCGCCCTTGCATTTGTAGTCGTTGATGTCGTATCGAGCGACGACCTCGGATTCCGGCGCCTGTCCCGGCTGGCCCGTGCGCAGGATGATCCGGACCTCGCGGTTGGCCATGTCCTCACGGATGATGCGCACCAGCTGCAGCCCCGCATCCTCGCGCTCCATGACCACGTCGAGCAGGATCACCGCCACCTCGGGGTGATCGCGCAGGACGGACTCCGCCTCGGCCGCCGAGTACGCACTCAGGAAGGTGACCGGGCGTTCCTCGAAGGTGAAGTCGGCCAGCACGAACCGCGTCAGCCGGTGCACCTCCTCCTCGTCGTCGACGATGAGCACCAGCCAGGCGTCCGCCTGCGACAGCACGACACCGTCGGACTCCTCCTCGGCGAAGACCAGGACATCGTCGGCGTCCGGTTCAGATTGTGGGTTCACCGGTGTCATTGGTCGCGGGTTCCTTGATCAGCGGACACGTGATGGTGAAGACGCTGCCCTTGCCGGGACGGCTGTCGCATCGGATCTCACCGCCCAGGTTGCGGGTCACCAGGCTGTAGACGATGTGCAGCCCGAGCCCCATGCCGCCGCGGGTGCGGGCCGTGGTGTAGAAGGGCTCGAACATGTGGGTCTGTTGCTCGCGGGTCATGCCGCCGCCGTTGTCGGCGACGCTCAGCACCAGCCGGCCGTCGTCGTCCTGCGCCCGGATCCGGATCTCGCCCACGAGCATCCCGTCGAAGGCGTGCTGGAGCGCGTTGAGCACCAGGTTGGAAACGATGCGGTAGATCGTGCCGGGGTCGGCGACGACGACGAGGTCGTCGGGACACCGGAAGATCAGCTCGATGTGCTTCTCGCGCAGGCGCGGCCCGAGGCTCAGCAGGACGTCACCGAGGTATTCCTTCAGCGGAATGCTCCGGACCTGCTCCACCATCTGATCGACCGCCGACTGCCGCATGCTCGAGATCAGGTCGGCGGTGCGCTGCAGGTTGCCGTGGATCAGGGCCGCGGATTCCTGCGCCGAGGCCAGGAAATCCTCGAAGTCCGACCGCTTGACGACACCGTCGCCGTAGAGGCGGACCAGACGCGCCGCGCGATCACCGAGGTGCGTGGCCGCGGTCAGGCCGACACCCACGGGCGTGTTGATCTCGTGCGCGAGTC
>CAZJMO010000262.1:1971-2648 GCA_964547085.1 uncultured Fibrobacteraceae bacterium
TGACCATCCGCCCAACGGCTGCCATCTTCTCCGACTCGACGATCTGCGCCTGCGCCTGTTCCAGCTCTTCCTTCTGATCGGCCATGACGCGTTCCAGGCGCTCGTTGCGGACCCGCATGCGGGCCTCCGCCTCCTTGGCCGCGGTCACGTCGCAGAAATGCAGCAGAGCGCCGATGTCGGCGCCTTCACCGTGGCGAAAACGCCGCAGCGAGAGTTGCACCCACACCGCGTCGCCGTCGCTCCGGCTGATGTCGTAGATATCGCTGCTGGCAGCGGCCCGGCGATCCGGTTCCACCGGCTTGTCGAGTTGCGCGCGAGGCCACTCGGCGCACGAGCCAAGGAACGCGTCGCGCACCTCTACCGCCGCGCGGCCCTGCGCCTCGGTCATCGCCACGCCGCTGAGCCGTTCGAGCGTCTGGTTCCAGACGACGACCGTGCCTTCGGAATCGGTGACCGCCATGGGCTCGGGCAGCATCTGGGCGAGGTCGCCGGTCCGTTCGTTGGCCTGCTTGAGGCGGCGCTCGGTGCGATCGTGGCCCGCGACCTGCTGGCAGATCTCCGCCATGGTCGCCAGGAGCTGGCGATCACTGGACCGCCACACCCGGACACGACCGAGCGTCTCGCAGCCCAGCAGACTGACGATCCGGCCCTCGCGATGGAGCGGCACGAGCAACAGG
>CAZJMO010000262.1:2658-5161 GCA_964547085.1 uncultured Fibrobacteraceae bacterium
GGCTGGTGATACCCTGGTCGAGCCAGCGCTGACGTTCGGGTACGAGCACGGGATCGAGGCGCTCGATGTCGGTCAGGACCAGCGCGCCGTCCTGCGCCAGCCGCGCGCTGGCGTACGGGTAGTGGGTCAGGCCGGGCAGCTGCTTGTCGCCCGCCATCGGCGAGACGCCGGGCGCGTACCACTGCCGCAGGCTGATCAGGCTGTCGCCGTCGTGGCTCTGCGCATACTGGTAGCAGCGGTCGACGCCGAGTTGCCGACCGATCTCGGCCAGGCCGCGCATCAGGGCCGCTTCGTGGTGCTCGGGAGGCGTGGTCTTGAAGTCACGGAGGATGTCGCCGAGGACCTCCTCCACGTCGCGAGTCGTCTCCGCCGTTTCCGACGGCGCTGCGACCGTGTCATCCGCCGCGAGCAATCCGCGCCAACCGACCACGCGATCCTGGTCCATCACGGCCGACAGGCGCATGGTCACCGGCACCGCCGTTCCATCGCGACGCCGCAGCCGGTACGATTGCACCTGCACCTGCTCGGCGGAGCGGCTGCTGTCCATGGCGATCAGCAGCTGCTCGCGTTCGGTCGGATCGACGAGGTCGGCCAGGGTCAGGCCGTGGTGGAGATCGTGATCCCGGTATCCGGTCAGGGCGTGGAAAGCGCGGTTGGTATAGGTGAGGGTACGCGAGAGGTCGGCCTCGAAGAAGATCCCGTCGAGCAGATCGCCGACGGCGTCCAGCCGCCGCGAGCTACGCTGGTAGATGCGCCCGGTCTCGGCCCAGGCAGCCTGGACCTGACGACGGAGCTGGATGATGAACAATCCGGACAGCCCCACCAGCGACCCGGCGGCCAGGATCAGCACGACCGCGGGCCACGAGGCAGGGGACTGGAACCAGAACACGGCCGGCGACATGACTGGATACGCCTTCCCTCCGGCGCCTCCATGCGCGTAACGACCGAATCCGTTCGGCCGTGCGTTATTAAACGGAACCGTATGCTAATTACAGGTTCCCTTACTTGTCAAGAGGATAGTATTGCTCCACACATATCTGATGGCAACACGACACGATCGGCAACTTCGAGGAGCGACGAGAATGTTCAGCACCCTGCGCGGCATGACCGTACTCTTGCTTCTGAGCGGCCTTCTGGGGTGCGCAGGCAATCATTCCGGTCCGTCGAACACCTGGAGTCAGCATCCCTACGACCCCGGCCGTCTGGACCTTCCGACAGCGCCGGCAACGGTGTGTCCCGGAGACGAGCGCCCCCGCAGCGACGCGTCGTTCCGGCTGGCCCTGCCGGGAACCGTCTCGCCGTCGCACGCGCCGCTGCCGGATACCGAGGCCGAGCGCCACGTGTTCCGCAACCTCTACGAGACGCTGGTGCGCGTGGATTGCGACGGCCGGCTCCGCCCGCAGCTCGCGCGATCGTGGCAAGCGTACGACGGCGGCCGGGTCTGGGTCCTGCGCCTTCGCGACGATGCGGAGTTCTGGGACGGTTCGCCGGTCACCGCCGGCGATGTCGTCTCGGCCTGGCGCTGGGCCAAGACGCTGTGTCGCCTGCGCGGCGAACCCTCGCCGTTCCTCTACTTCGACCCCAGCGGCGCCTCCCTGCAGATCCTGGGAACGCGGGAGCTGGCGATCCGGCTGCGGACCCCCAGCGACCGCTTGCCGCTGATGCTCGCCCACCCGGCGCTGGCGATCACCGGCGTCCCCGACGCATCCGGCTGGCCGCTCGGCAGCGGTCCCTGCCGCCCCGGCGGCGACAGCGACGACCGGACGCTCGTCCTGCAACGCAACGCCGACCATCCGGAAGCGCCGATCTGGCGCCGGATCGAGATCCTGCTCGGCGACGGACTGGACGCGCGCGAACATCTCGACCGCGGCGTCGATGCGCTGGTGACGCGCGAGCACGCAGTGGTGTCGTACTACGCCGGGCGTCGCGGCACGCAGCTGGAACCGTTGCCGTGGGATCGCTGCTACTACCTGGTCACGCCGACCGAAACCGCCGGGTCCGACCCCGCCGATCGCCGCCGCTGGACCGGTGGGTGGGACCGCATCGAGCTGGCGCACGAGGTCGCCGCCCAGACCGCCGAGCCCGCCGAGTTCTTCGCCGTCCCGCCGCAGGGCGGCGTCTGTCCCGCGCTGCCGCCGAACGTCGCCACGCTCGAACGTGTCTCCCTGGCCGGACTCGCCGCGCGCGCCAGCCGCGACACCGACCTGGTGCTGTGGCCCGCCGACGATCCCGAGGCCGGCCGCTTGGCCGACCGTCTGGCTGTGACGGCCGCCCGACCGCTGCGTCCGGCCACCGAGCTGCCGGGCCGCACTCCGTTGACCCGACCGATCGCGCCGCCGCCCGGCGTCGCACCCGACGTAGGCGTTGATATCAAGTGGACCGCCCCTACGCCACGCGCTGAATCGCGCGCTATCTACGTGCCGGGTCCTATGTCACGTGGGCGGCGACCTGTCATACAGCAGGCTGCCATCCGGATCATCACCCCCGGCACAAATGATTTATC
>CAZJMO010000263.1:0-5159 GCA_964547085.1 uncultured Fibrobacteraceae bacterium
AGAAGCGTCTTGACTCGGTCGAGCCCGCGCAGATCGCTCCGCATGACGGAGCGGTCGGAAACCGGCACCAGGATCTGGTCGAATCCGCACGACACCCGCTGCGGGCCGTAACTCCCCAGACGCAGCATGTCCGGCTCGGCACCGATCGCGCGCGCGACCTCGTCCACCGGCACATATTCGCCGAACCGCGGGTTGGGCATCTCACAGGTGATCCGGGTTCGTTGCCCGCCCTCGGAGTTCAACCGGACCTGCAGCAGCCCGGCCAGGGTCTCGACATGAACCAGCCTGCCGTCTGCCGTGGGGCGGAATATACCCCGGTCGGCCATGCTGGTGAACGCAGCCAGCAGCACATGTCCGCTGAGCGAATCTTCGTGCTGGCCCGTGAAGAAACGCAGCCGAACGTCGGCGCCGCGTACATCCGGCGGCAGGACGAACCCGACTTCCATGCCGAGTTCCTCGGAGATCTTGACCATCTCCTCCTCGTCCAGACTGGCTGCGTTGGGAATGATCGCCGCAGGGTTGCCCGTAAACGGCCGGTCAGCAAAAGCATCAACGATGTGCAAGGGAATAACAGCCATGATCCTCTCCTTCCGGGGTCGGCGACGTCCTGCCGCTGCGGCCCGATACGGGAAGAAGCATGGTCGGCAGTCGTCTCGTCGGCCCCAACCCATGTTAGTCGAAAAACGAATTCTGTTCCACCGCTATCAATCGGCCCGCCAGCGCACCACCCCGTGGACGATCGTCAGCCGCGGCTTCAAATCCAGCACCCGCGCCGGAGCACCTTGCGTGGGGTCGCCCGAGAGCACCGTCACGTCGGCGAACGCCCCCGGAACCAGCAGCCCGACCTCGCCGTCGAATCCCGCCGCCAGTCCCCCGGCGCGGGTATACAGCCGCAGAGCCGCGCGCGCGTCGACGCATTCACCGGCCCGCCAGCCGCCCGCCGGCGTCCCGTCCGGATGTGTCCGGGTGCGCGCAGCGTAGAGTCCCGGCAGCGGGTCGATCGACTCCACCGGCGCGTCGGTGCCGAAACAGACCAGCGCGCCCGACACCACCAGCGACCGCCAGGCGTAGGCACCGACGAGGCGGTCGTCGCCCAGGCGCAGGCCGGCCCAGTCCATGTCGCTGGTGCAATGCACGGGCTGCATGGCCGCAATCACTCCGAGTTCGGCGAAACGCGGCAGGTCCGCCGGATCCAGGATCTGGGCGTGCTCGACCCGCCAGCGCAGACGGCGACGCTGCTTCGCCGACGCCGTCGCCTCGTAGATGTCCAGGACCAGCCGGTTGGCTGCGTCGCCGATCGCGTGGGTGGCCACCTGGAAATCCGCCGCCGCCGCCCGACGGCAGACCTCGCTCAGATGTTCCGTCGTCGAGACCTGCAACCCGCGATGGCCCGGCTGATCGGTGTAGTCGGCCAGCAGAAGCGCTCCGCGACTGCCGAGCGCGCCGTCGCAGTAGAGCTTGATCCCGGCGATGCGGAGCATTCCGTCGTCCGACAGGTACCGGCCCGCGGCCAGCCCCCGGTCGATGGTCTCGGCGTCGTCCTCGAGGTAGACGTTCATCCGCAGCGCCAGGTCGCCGCTCGCCTCGAGATCACGGTAGACCTCGATGCGGTCCCAGGTCGCCCCCATCTCGTGCACGCCCACCAGCCCCAGGCGCAGACAATGCTGTTGCGCCAGGAGGATACGCCGGCGGATCTCGGTCCTGTCCGGCTGCGGCACCACGGCCAGGACCAGATCGACCGCGTTGTCGACGAGCACACCCGTGGGAACGCCGTCCGCATCCCGCAGGACGGACCCGCCGACCGGATCGGGCGTGGCCGCGTCGATACCGGCCAGCCGGAGCGCCTCGGTGCTGGCCCAGGCCGCGTGACCATCGATCCTTCGCAACAGGACCGGTCGTCCCGGCGCCGCGGCATCCAGCTGCGCGCGGGTCGGCCAGGCCGCACCCGGCCAGAGATTCTGGTCCCAGCCGCGTCCCTGCAGCCAACCCGTGGCCACGGTCACGGCCGCATCCCGGACACGATCCGCACATTGCTCTGCATCACGCGTGCCCACCACGTCGATCTCGGCCAGCGCCTTGCCGAGCCCGTAGAGATGCGCGGGACTGTCGACCAGCCCCGGTATCGCCACCGCGCCCGCGAGATCCACGACCTCGGTGGCCGGTCCGCGCAGCGCCAGCGTCGACGCATCGTCCCCGACCCAGCTGATCCGCCCGTCCCGGCCGGCCAGGGCCGTCGGCGCCGGATCCGGCTCCGGTTCGAGCATGGTCACGACCCGCCCGCCGTGCAGGATGAGGTCGGCCGGTCCGGTCGGCGATTCGACCGGCAGGATGTCGGGACCGGGAACGGCGACGACCAGGGCGCTCAGCATCAACAGGGCAGTCATGGCATCCTCCGTATCACTGGATCGGCGGCCTCGACGACCACACACGTTTTCACAAGCAGGGAATGATGGTTAGATTATCATCTGTCTTCAACGTCCGACACCGTACCATCCGCTGCTCGAGGTCGTCCATGCGTCGTCTTGCCCACACTCTCTGCCTGTTCGCCGTGTTGCTGCCGACCCTCGCCGCGGGAACCGGAATCGCCGAACTCCGCCAGACTCTCCGGGACCAGCTCGCAGCCGGCCGGTACGACGCGGCCCTCGTCACGGCCCGGCGCTGCGCGGACGAAGATCCCGGCAACGTCGCGATCTGGTACAACCTGGCAGGACTGGAGGAACGCGGCAACGACCGTCCCGCAGCGATCGCAGCGTTCCGGCGCGCCGGAATCCTCGGATTCGACGACTTCCGCCACGCCGACACCGATGAGGACCTCGGCAACCTGACGCAGGATCCGGCCTACGCGGAGATGCGCGCGGCCTGGGTCGCCGGCCTCACCACTCGCGCGCGACAACGGGCACTGGACGTGACGGCCGATGTCTGGTCCGAACCGTTCCCGTTGCCGGACCGCCGGGGAGGGATCGAGCCCCCGCGGGCCGAGGCGCGGTTGCGCGTCGGGGCGAACGCCCTGGAGATCGAGGTCGTGATGGACGAGCCGGATCTCGGCGTCGCCCCGCCGTGGCAGGGAGGCGGCGGACTGCTGATCACGGTCGCCCAGCTCGCCGGACCCGACGCGATCGACAGCCGGCACGCGGTCGACATCGGCGTCGGCTTCGCGGAGGCCGTGCCCAGCGGCGCGGTGCGGATCGGCACGCGGTGGCAGCGTCTCGCCGAGTTGACACCCAAGATGCGACGCGACTCCGAGACGGGACAGGTCCGCCTCACCGCGACGATTCCCTGGGTCGTGTGCGGCGGGATCCACCCGTTGATCGACCGTCCGCTCGGCCTGAACCTCGCCACCCTCCGGCGCGGCGGGAACACCGAGGCGGGCCATGCCGCCTGGCTGGACGACCCCGCCCTCGGTCGATCCGAGCGCCCCTGGCGTCGCGCCGTTCCCGTGCGCGTCTCGTGGCCCGCGACCACGGGCCCCGCCCTGCAGGGCCGGCTCACCGACCTGGTGGTGCGAACCGGGCGGCTGGAGCTGTCGCCGCTGGTCGCCGTCGCCATCGATCGCGCCCCCCTGACCGCGAACCTGGCCCTCCGCGACCGCGCCGGAACGCTGCGCCGGCAGGAATCATGGCCGCTCGACGGCGCTCCGGGACGCCGCCAGCGCACCGGCGGTCTGACGGTGGACGACCTGCCGCCCGGGCGGCAGCGCGTCGTCCCACGCCACCTGGGAGACGGGGTTGGTGATCCTGCCGCAGGATTGGGAAACGACCACCGCGGCCCGCATCGAGCGCGCACCCGCGGCAGAGCGCCCCTCGCTGAACTTCCGCCTGGACGCCATCGCCGCCGAACTGTCGAGCCGCCACCCTCTGGACGACCCCGGCGCGCTGGGCACGACCGTCGCCGAACTCGAGGCCTTTCTGGATCGTGTCGAAGCAACCGGATCCAGCATCCCCGACAGCGGCCCCTACCTCGCCACGGTGCCCGGCGAGAACGGCGAATCGAACCTGCAGGTGAGCCTGGCGATTCCGGACGGCTGGCGCCGCGGCGAGCCCGTGAACGTGGTTCTGGTGCTGGCGCGCGCACCTCGCGCCGAGCAGACGGCGGTCGGCCTGGCGCCGCGGGTCCTGGCCCGGAAAGTCCGCGACGACGCCGGCGAGACGCGGCCCACGATCATGGCGATCCCGCACCTCTCCCCCCGGCACGACCCCGACCGCGCCCGCCGGGCCGGCGATCGGTTGATCTCCTGGCTGCGCACGTTCCTCGACTGCGGTCCGGTGCATGTGGCGGGGATCGACCTTCTCGGCGCCACCGCGCTCGAGCTGGGCGCGACCCGGGCCGGCGACATCGATGGACTCCTGGTGATCACGGGCATGAATTTCGCGCCGTACCCCGACGACACCGCCGCGGAACTGCGCGCGCGGGTCGCCGCACTGCCGACCGACCTGCCGGTCGGCTGGATCTGGTTCCCGGACGAGATCGGCGCGGACGATCAGGGCGCGGCGCTGAGAGCCGCGCTGTCCGGGCAGGGACACGTCCTTTCTCCGTCTCGCACCGTCCCCGGCGGCCTCACCTTCAATCAGGCATGGACCCGCGCGCTGATCTGGGGCGCGGGCATCGAGTTCTGAGCGTCGCAACAGTCGGCCCGTCCGGAGCGTATGCGCCCGAATACGCGACCGCTCCCCCGGGTACCGGCCGTGTCCCGACAACCGAATCAGGAGGACCAAGATGACCAACCGAATCCTGACCATGGGCGCCCTGCTGGCGCTGCTGCTGGCAGCCGGCGCACCGGCCGCCGAAACGGTCGTGCAGGACGGCGTTCCCCACGTGATCAACAGCGCCACGCCCCGCGACGGGGTCCAGGCGCTCCAGCTCGAGGAAGTCTGGCGCCACGGCGGCGATGACGACGAGGATATGCTCCTGGGCATCATCACCCGCGTCGTCTCCGGCCAGGACGGCAACCTCTACGTGCTCGACTCCCAGCTCATGGAAGTGAAGGTCTTCAACCCCGAAGGCGAACTCGTCAACACGCTCGGACGCCAGGGCCAGGGTCCCGGCGAGTTCCAGAGCGCGCAGTCGATGGTGTTCCTGCCCGACGGTTCGCTGGGCGTCGTCCAGGCCGTGCCCGGCAAGGTGATCGCCGTCAATCTCGACAACACGCCCGGTACCGTGAT
>CAZJMO010000264.1:0-5150 GCA_964547085.1 uncultured Fibrobacteraceae bacterium
GATGCTATTTGGTATAAAATAGGTTGGGTTTCTCAAACTCGAACAAGGTTGGATACGCAGCGCCGTGATCAAGATGCTCTTCTCCGGCTCCATGGACCTGAACTCGCTCGCCACGGCGACCACCGTGACCAACGGCGCCGGCGGCGATCTGCCGTTCATGCTGATGGATGGCGAGGACGACTGGGTGTTGCTCAACCCGGTCGTGGATCTGCCCGCGGACGACGAGATCACGGTCACGGTCTCGACGGCCGCGCAGGATCAGGGCGGCCGTTCGCTCGACCAGGAGGCCACGTTTGCCTTCACGACCGGGCAGGATGTCGACGTGACGCCGCCGACGGTCGTGAGCTGGGAGCCGGCGAACGGTGCCACGCTCGATTCCGGCACGACCTATTTCCGCATGACGTTCAGCGAGCCGATGAGCATCGACACGGTCGAACCGGTGCGCATCAATGCGGCGTTCGCGTTCCTCATCAACGCGGCCGACAACGACGTGCTTTGGTCCGAGAACAACACGGTGATGACGGTGCCGCTGCCGACCCCGTTGCCGGCGGGATTGCCGATCGATGTGACGTTCCAGAACTTCGCCGACGCCAACGGCGTCGTGCAGGACGAGGCCGTGAACTGGAGCGGCGTCGTGGCCGGGGAGGCCGACTACTATCCGCTGGTCGACGAGCGTATCTACGAGTATGTGGAACTCAATGCGAGCGGTCCTCTCGGTGAGGATGCCGACTATACCGGCATCGGCGAGATGCATATCAAGTTCGAGGCGCAGAGCGCCGGCGTGTTCCACCGCAAGTGGTACGACGCGGGCTTCGTCACGTCCGAAGACTGGGACATCATGCAGAAGACCGGTAGTGCGCTCGAGTTACTGGGTTTCCACGAGACGGATGATGGCGATCCGTTCGAGGTGAACTTCGACACGCCGCTGACGTTTGTCGCCTTGCCGCCGGCCGGAACCTGGACCGATGTGACCACGGCAACCGTCGGGGACATGGGTACCGTGTCGCTCGAGGGGAACGGCGAGTTTGTCGAGCAAGCCGACCTCGAGTGGGTGTCCGCCGGGCCGGAGAGTCCCGCGATGTTCTGGAAGGACGTGCGGCTCGTCGTGATCGAGCATCGGATCTTCGCGGGCGAGACGACGATCGAGACCGGTATCGATTCGCTGTGGCTGGCGCCGACGGTGGGGCTCGTGGAGTCCGCCACGTACAACGAAGATCCTGACGCCGGTACTTGGGATTGGGATCACGGCGTGCTGATGGGACCAGGGGGCGGTGGCCCTCGAAGTCGGTAACACGTCGCCGTACCGAGATCAGGAGGCCGGCCCGCTTCGTGCGGGCCGGCCTTCGCTCTAGTAGTCCGCCGGTTCCCGCACCGCGGAAAGGTCTTCGGGCAGGAGGAAGCTGTCCGGCCTCTTCTCGATCACGGTCTCCAGCCAGCCGGCGGGATAGCCGACTTCCTGCGCGCGGCCGTTCTCGTCCTTCACGTAGCCGTCGTTGTAGCGCGTGAGCAGGCGTTCGCCGAGCGCGCGCCATTGCCGCACGACGCCCTCGGCCTGGGCCAGCGAGTAGTCCGTGAGGTAGACGACGGCGAGGTCGGGATCCTGCTCGTACAGGGCGGCGGCCGTCTGTTCGACGGACGGTTGCAGGGCGCGCAGCCGGCCTTCGATCGCGTCCTGCGTCTCGCGGACATCGACGATCATCGCGTCGTAGCGGAGCATGGCGTGGTTGGAGACGAAGTTGAAGACCCACCAGGCGGAGTCCCACGAGAACTTCGCGAGGCTGCCGGTGGCGTAGCTCGGGGGCACGTCGGTGATGCCGCAGTAGAGCGGCGTGTAGCAGGCGAAGTTGGTGTCGTCGAGGCCGTACCAGGTGACGCCGCCGATCGGATCGGGCAGGCCGCGGCGCGACTGGCAGACCATGGAGAAGCCGGTCTGCTGCGTGGAGATGGGGCGCTCCCAGGTGTAGGCACGGTCGCCGACCTCGAAGTTCATCGGCCGCGCGCGCATGGGGTTGCCGAACGGGCCGGCGTCCACGCCGCGGGTCATGTCGTAGGGCGTGCCTTCGGAGTGGTCGCGCATGAGGGCGAAGACGTCCTCGACGGAGAGGGCGTGGTCGGGCTGGATGAACAGCGGGTAGGGCTCGGCGCCCGGGACGCCGCGGTGGTAGTCGGGGGAGAGGTCGAGCGACGGCGCGGCGCGGCGGAAGATGCTCCAGACGCGCGTGGCGGTGTAGCGGAGCTGCTGCGGCGTGGCGGGATGGAAGGCCTCGCGCCAGTTGAACGGGCCGGCGGCGGGGTCGTACCAGCCGTGGTCGGCGGCGAATTCCTCCATGCCGGCCGACGCGAGGCAGTCGTCGCGATCGCGGTCGAACGTGCCGATGCGGCCCAGGTTGGCGAACGCCGCGATCTGGCCGTCGGGGACGCGCAGCGCCACCCAGTGCGCGCCGTGGCCGCCGGGTCCGGGACCGACCATCTCCATGATCCAAGCCTCGCGCGGGTCGCCGATGCAGAACGACTCGCCGCTGCTGCGGTAGCCGTGTTCGGCGACCAGACGCCCGATGACCTCGACACACTCGCGCGCGGTGGTCGCACGCTGCAGGGCCAGGCGCATGATCTGCCAGTAGTGGAGCATGCCGTCGGGGTTGACCAGCTCGTCACGGCCGCCGGTGGTGGTCTCGGCGATCGACACCTGGTGCTCGTTCATGAGGTTGACCACGGACCATGTGTGCGCCGGGTAGGGCACCTCGCCCAGCAGTTCGCCGTTCCAGTGGCGGATCTCCTGCATGGCGCCCGGCTCGTGGTCGGCGGCCTCGAGACGGCGCAGGATCGGGTGGAACTCGCCGTCGCAGGTGTAGGTCACGACGGTGGAGCCGTCGGCCATGGCGCCGGGGCTGCAGACGAGGTTGGTGCAGGCGGGCGCGAGGGCGGGCGCGAGCATGGCGAGGCTGAGAGCCAGGCAGACGGAGGGCAACGAACGCATGGTCGTCCTTCGGGTTGGAGTCAGCGGGCGAGGTCGGGGGAACGGAAGTCTAGCACGGAGGGGCCCGTCCGGGAAGAGGCTCTCGCGCCGGGATCAGGGCGGCGGACAGGACGCAGGGAGCCGGGCTTGCGGCCCGGCTCCCCGTTCACGATTCGGTGCGCGAGTCTAGCGCATCTGCTCGGCGTAGAACTGCATCCAGTCGCAGTCCTGTTCGCGGTCGGTCTTCGTGCCGCCGGAATCGACGAGATCGAGGTCCCAGTCGATGTACTCGCCGATGCCGATGAAGAAGCCCTCGCAACCGCCGGTGACGTTCTGCGGATCGCCGTGCTGGACCGGGCCGACGGCGGGTGTCATGTCGATGTCGCCCCAAAATTCGGTGACGGTCTCGACGTCATCGGAGACCGGGAACATCTGGTCGGCGGTCAGGGTGACGAACGTGTCCGTGGTCATGGTGGAGAATTCCTTCTCCCAATAGTGGTTTTCGCCGACGGCGTCGAGGTAGCTGCCGTCGAAATAGAACTGGATGCAGTAGGTCGTCGCGTTGGCGGCCGAGGTCCAGGTGAACGTCTGGCTGGTGCCGGGGGTCACGTCGACGTCGTAGGAGCCGACGATCTCGGATTTGCCCAGGATCGGGAGGGTCGCGACGCCCGGGGCGCCATCCTCGCCGAGATCGACCACGAGGGCGGCCGACGAGCTGTCCCCCGGCTCGAACGCGCCGGCGAATCCCACGCCGCCGCTGTAGACGGACATCTCGGGTTCGAGGTCCAGGGCGGTGTCGTTGATGGTCACCGACGGGATACTCGAGCACCCCGAGACGGTGATGTAGGCGCCGGTTTGGCGACGAGCCACCTTATTGAGGTTGCTCTCGGTGACGATCGCGCCGTGGACGAAGGGTTTCACGGTGGGCGCGGCGACCACGGCGTCGTCGTCATCGTCGTCGCAGCCGGTCAGTGCGAGGGCGCCCACGGCGAGCAGCGCCACGGCGAGCAGGATCATCCATTTCTTGTTCACTGGGTTCTCCTTGAGATGGTTGGCTGAAGTTGACGGTGGTTTGTCGGCTGGTGGTTCAACCGAGGATCCGTAAGCAAATCCTGCACCATCAACCATGATGTCTCGGATTCAGGTCGCAATTATTGGCGCGATAGACTCAATAGACGCAGGTATTTGCTGTTTTCTGAAGAGACAGACTCAACGAATTGAGGTTCCTTCGCGTGCAGCCGGGACGCGAACGGGCGGTTTCCGTTGTAAGGATTTTCCCTGCGCGTGAACAAATTGTCACGTTCGTCCACGCCGAAGTCGATCGTCAGGGTGGCTGTGCCGGCATCGACGGAATCGCAGGATCCTCCGAATCTGAAGATCCTGCTGGCCGACTGACCTAGCTCCCCGCCGCGATGATCCCCGGCCGGTCCGCTCCGGCGATCGGCATGCTGCGCCCGATGCCGGCGCCGATGTACGTGGGGTCGCACACCGTGTAGTAGACCGAGTGCCAGGAGAAGCGGTCGCCCGGGTAATCCTCGGGCAGCGCGACGGCGGTCGCGATGTGGCCCGGATAGTCCAGGCCGACCACGTCCAGGCCCACCAGTTGGCGCACGAGCAGGGCGAAGAGCGCGGCGCGGTCCTCGCAGTCGCAGGCGGGATGGAAGAGGGTCTCGTCGGGGTAGAGGTAGTCCTCGCGGCCGAACTGCTCGTGGTCCGTGGCGTACGGCAGCGCGGTCTGGACGAAATGGAGCAGGACGCCGACGCGGGCGGTCTCGCTGCGGTCGGCCAGGTCGGGAGCGAGCGCTTGGCCCAGGGATTCCAGCGTCAACGGCGACAATGCGGCCGTGAAGTTGGTCTCGAGGCCGACCTGCGGCACGCTGGCGAGGTAGGCGACGAGCTGGCGATCGACGGGCAGTTCGAGCTCGCGCTCGCGGCCGCCGAGGTCCCAGCAGAAGTTGCGCACGACGAGGTCGGGCTCGGTGACGGGGAGGCGAGAGAGGTCGAAGGTGAGCGGGCGCAGATCGCCGGGAGGTTGGCTGTCGTAGGTGCGCATCTTGTCGACCGACGCGAAGCGGCCCTCGGGGTCGTGGATGTAGTAGGCGGACTTGTCGCGCATGAGGAATTCGACCTGGAAGACCGACTGCTCGGTGGCGTAGAGCACCGCGTAGCCGGGGCCGGCGTAGGCCAGCCGCAG
>CAZJMO010000265.1:0-5132 GCA_964547085.1 uncultured Fibrobacteraceae bacterium
GCCCGCGCCGCCGCCGATGCCGCGGCGCGTGCCGCCGCCCAGCTCCAGGCGCAGGGTGCGGGTGGTGCCGGCGCCCCCGACCACCGAACCCAGCACCACGCAGACGCTGCAGATCAGCGCCGCGGTGGCGAAGCGCACCATGCGGCTGCCGACGGCCGTGCCGAAGACGTTGGCCGCGTCGTTGGCGCCGAGCGACCAGCCCAGGAACAGGCCGCTGGAAAGGAAGAACAGGATGCCGACGCTCATCACAGACGCCGCTTGATGGAGTAGATCGCCAGCCGGTCGGCCACCGCCTCGGCCACGTCGGCGACGCGGTCGATCGCCTCGGCGAAGTAGCGCAGGTGCTGGCGCCGCGCGAGGTCGAGTTCCGGGTCGGCGAAGATCCCGCGGCGCAGGTCCAGCCCGATCTGGTCGGCCTCACCCTCGTAGTGATGCACCTTGAACAGGTAGTCCGACACCGCCGCCGGGTCGCGGAAGAACCGTCGCGCCGCCATGATCACCGCCTCGGCACTGCGGTAGGCGGACTCGGCGAGCCGCCGGTAGTCCTCGCACCAGATCGGCGGCACGTCGGGCCGCTCGACATCGAAGCGCTGCAGGCAGGTCTTGGCGCGGTCGATGATGTCGTCGGTGTGCTCGAGCAGTCCCAGCACGTCGCCGCGATGCTCGGGGATGAGCGACTGGCTGTAGAGCGACGACTCCACGCCGCGGCTGAGGCTGTCGGCCCGTGATTCCAGTTCCTCGAGGATCTGCAGCTTCTTCGCGAAATCCTCCTCGCGCCCGACCAGGTAAACATCGACCGCGTCGCGGAAGATCAATGCTCCCTGGTTGACCGCGTCGAAGAACTCGTCGATCTCCCGTTCGATTTCGCGCGTGGTGCCGAATATGGACATGTCGCTGCTCCTTGGCCGGCCCGCGAACGAGCGTCACGGCAAACGGGAATCCTGATGGCGGGCTGCGCCCACTGCGTCCGCCGCCTGCATCGGCGCGAACGATGCGAGAGCATAACGTCCCGTGCAGGCCGGGCCAAGTCTTGATCGCCCGGGGAGCATCCCCTAACCTTGCCTTTTCCGGAAGGATCCGACGACGTGTGTGGACGCATCGTGCTGAAAACTCCAGCGAGCCTGGTGGCCGAGGAATTCAAGCTGGCCGCCGTGCCGGACCTCGAGCCGCGGTACAACATCGCCCCCACCCAGCCGGTGGTCGCGGTACGTGTCGGCGCGTCGGGTGATCGGTCGTGCGACCTCCTGCAGTGGGGATTGATCCCGCCGTGGTCCAACGATCCCCGCGTCGGCGCCAAGATGTTCAACGCCCGCAGCGAGACCGTGGCCGAGAAACCCGCGTTCCGTGAGGCCTTCGCCGCGCGCCGCTGCCTCGTTCCGGTCGACGGCTTCTACGAGTGGCGCAAGCAGGGCACGGCGCGCCGGCCGCACTACTTCACCGCCCCGGGCGGCCGCCTGCTCGCGCTCGCCGGTCTCTGGGAACGCTGGGAATACCCCGGCGGTACGGTCCTCGAGTCCTGCAGCATCCTGACCACGAACGCCAACGCGCTCATGCGGCGGGTCCATCACCGCATGCCGGTGATCCTTCCCGCGGCGCACCACGACGCGTGGCTCCGGACGCCGCCCGACCGCGCCGGCGACCTGCACCGCCTCCTGGTCCCCGCCGCCGAGGACACGCTGTGCGCGTGGCCGGTCACATCGCTGGTCAACCGCGCGGCGGCCGACGGCCCCGAACTCCTCGACCCCGCTCACGACGACCCGCCCGGTCAACTCAATCTCTTCTGATTCCTGGAGGCCCTCATGTCCACGCGCCCGGTCCGACTCTTCCTCGACAGCGCCGATCCCGACCAGTGGAAGGCGTGGCTGCCGCTCGGCGTCTTCCACGGCGTGACCACCAACCCGTTGCTGCTGCAGCGCGCCGGCCAGGCCTGCACGCCGGACAACCTGGCCCGCCTCGGCGACCGCGCCTTCGCGCTGGGCGCCCGCGAGATCCATCTGCAGGCCTGGGGCGAAAGCACCGACGATCTGGTCGTCTGCGGCCGCCTCCTCGCGACGCTGGCGCCGCAGGTCGCGGTCAAGGTTCCGGCCACGGCGATCGGCCTCGAAGCGGCACGGCGTCTCATCACCGAGGACATCCACGTCACCCTGACCGCGGTCTTCAACGCCGGCCAGGTGCTCGCCGCCGCGGCGCTGGGCTGCGCCTACGCCGCGCCCTACCTGGGTCGCATCGACGACCTCGGCCGCGACGGCACCGCCGAGGTCCTGTCCATGCAGGAACTGCTGCAGCAGACCGGCGCACCCACGCGTCTGCTGACGGCCAGCCTGCGGTCGTGGGACAAGGTCGTCGAGCTGGCCTGGGAAGGTTGCGACACCTTCACCTTCGGCCCCGAGGTCGCCGCCGGCCTGGTCGACGACCCGGACACCGACGACGCCGCCGCCGCGTTCGAGGACGCCGCCCGGGCCATGCAATAGCAACGCCCCCGCTCCACCGGGAGCAGGGGCGTCGCGCGTGTCGGCCGAACGGCTACCGGCTGGTGTACTTCTCGAGCAGCTCGGCGAGCAACCGCGGCACCATGCGCATGTTCTCGGGCGTCTCGATGTAGGCCACCCGCATCTGCGTGCGACCGGGGTTGGGCGCGCCGGCGGGCAGGCTGTAGAACCCGGCCATGGGCGCGGTCAGCAGCGTGAGCTCGCGGCCGTCCACCTCGCAGCTTCCCTCCTGCGCGCACCAGAGCACGAACGCGAGGGTGTCGAAATCCGGCTCCACGAGATTGCGGACATCGACCACGGAGTAGATGCTCGCGTCCGGGCTCGAGACGATCACGCCCGGCAGGAGGCTGCGCGTGGTCTCGGTGAACTCCACGAGCATGGCGCGGTAGTACTCGCGCTGCTTGGCGAACCAGTCGCGCAGCTCGTCGCCGGAAAGGTCGGCCAGCGAGCCGAAGATCCACTGACCGACATGGTTGCTGCAGAGCGCAGCGGTGTTCTCGGCCACGGCGCGGGCGTGCATCTCGGGGCTGTCGGTGATCAGGGCGCCGATGCGCAGGCCGCATGCGTTCCAGACCTTGCTGCTGGTCTCGATGCTGATGCGGTGGCCGGTGATGCCGGGCACGTCGGATTCGTCCAGTCCCCACACGCTGATCGGCCGGTCGCCGACGTAGTACAGCTCGCGGTAGGCCTCGTCGCTGATGAGCCAGACGCCGTGCTTGACGCAGAGGCGGGCGAGGTCGGCCAGCTGCTCGTGGGTGTAGAGCTGGCCGGTGGGGTTGTCGTACGGGAAGACGACCAGCGCGCCGGGCTTCTCGGTCTGGATGACGCGCTCGATCTCGGCGAGGTCGGGCAGCGCGAAGCGGCCGTCGTCGCCCAGTTCGCGGGTGATCGAGACGGTGCGGCGTCCGAGGCGCTCGGCGAAGCTCTTGTAGTTGGTGTAGGCCGCGTCGATCAACAGGAGCGGACGTTCGTCGCCGCCGGCCGGGCCGCAGCAGCCCAGGACCAGCAGCTCCATCGCCTGGCTGCCGCCGTCGGTGACCTGGCTGAGAAGCCCGCTCGTGTCGAAGCCGCTGGCCGCGATGATGTTCAGGAACGCGCGGTTGGTCTCCTCCAGGCCGACGGTCGCCGTGTACTTGACCACGCCCTCGGCGAACGGGCTGCCCTCGTGGCCGGCCAGGCGCAGGCGGTCGGTCATGGCCGGGTGCATGGGCAGCGACACGTTGCCGATCGCGACGTTGATCGCCTCGGTGGCGTCCTGGCGCTTGGCGAACTCGATCTGGGCCATCCGGATGACACTGGGCTTGCGGTTGGCGAAGTGGGCACTGAGTGTGGCGTCCATGACCATCTCCATGCTTGGGAAACCGGTGACGCTGATTGCCTTGAAAGCTGGTCATCATCCGCGGCGGAGGCAAGCCCGCAGGCGACTGTTTCTTGCCTTGGCCGGCGGTCGGAGCGCAGATTGAGACCATGCAGACGACCGACCTCGCACGAAAAACGCATTGGCTGGCCAAACGCATCGCGCGGGCGCAGCGCGAATACCGGTTGTTCGACGACGGCGACCGCGTGCTGGTGGCGTTGTCCGGAGGCAAGGACAGCCTGGCGCTGCTGCACGCGCTCCCGGCGTGGGCGCACTCGTCGCCGCTCGGGATCGAGCCGTGCGCCGTGCATGTCGAGACGGTCGGAGAGACCGACCGCCGCGCCGCGGTGCAGGCGATGGCCGACGCGGTCGGCATCCCGCTGGGATTCACGTCGTTCGTCCCCGACACGGCCGGCCCGGGACCGGACGGGCGCGAGACGCATCCCTGTTTCCGATGCGGCCGATTGCGGCGCGAGGCGTTGTTGCGGTACGCCGCGGGCAATGCCTGGACCAAGGTGGCGCTCGGGCATCATCTGGACGACGACGCCGAGACGGTCCTCATGAACCTCCTGCACCAGGGAACGGTCCGGGGCCTGGCACCGCTGCGACCGTACTTCGACGGCCGGATCGCGATCGTGCGTCCCCTGATCATGGCGGAAGAAAAGGAACTGGCGGCGGTCGCCCGGCTCACCGGCGCGCCGCTCTCGACCTGCAGCTGTCCCGACGGCCGCCCCGAACCGCCCGACTCCGCGCGACAGACCATGAAGGCATTCCTGGCCGGCCTGGGCCGCGGGGCCACCGAGGCCAAGCGACACCTGCAGCGGGCGGCGCGGTCGCGGCCCGCCGACGATCCCCCTCAGGCGCCCTGATCGCCCTCGCCCATCACCTGCACGAACACCCGGCGCCGGCGCGGTTCGTTGTCGTGGTCGATGACCACGATCTGCTGCCACGTCCCCAGCACCGGTTCGCCGCCGTGCACCGGCAGGGTGATGCTCGGGCCCATGAACGACGCGCGCAGGTGGCTGAACCCGTTGTCGTCGCCCCAGGTCTCGCTGTGGTGCGAGCGCATGGTCCGCGACCACAGCTTCTCCAGCGCCTCGTCCATGTCGCGCACCAGCGCCGGCTCGAACTCGATGGTCGTCACCGACGCCGTTGATCCGACCGCCGAGATCACGACCAGCCCCTCCTCCACGCGGGGACGCCCCGCGATCGCGCGCACGTCCCCGGCGAGGGCGCGGGTGTCGCTGCACCCGCCGGTCTGCCGCTCGACGACCTGCCCCTGCACC
>CAZJMO010000266.1:0-322 GCA_964547085.1 uncultured Fibrobacteraceae bacterium
CCAGGAGCACGGTCAGGAAGGTCACTAATCCCGCGGCGAGAGCGGTGCGCACGGCGCGCCGCTCACGGCCGCGCTGCCGCAGCCACCGCACTCCCAGCTCCAGCGCGCCCACCAGATGCTTCCGCTCGACCCGGAAACCGACCGCGACCAGGCTCGCGATCAACTCGTCGGGCCGGTGCGTGGTGTTGTTGCTGACCAGGCAGAAGGGCTCCCCCGCGTCGGCCAGCCCGTTCAGCCATTCCACCGAACCTGCCACCGGCCGGTAGGCCTTGTCGCGGACCAGCACTCCCTCGATATCGATCAGCCAGCCGCTCGGCCGGCG
>CAZJMO010000266.1:360-2524 GCA_964547085.1 uncultured Fibrobacteraceae bacterium
CCCGGATCGAGGTGCCGCGCGCCCTGCACGACGGCCTCCACGAGTCGGTCGTATTCCGGCGCCAGTCGCGGCCAGCAGTACGGATCGACGTCGCGATCCAGCGAGCAGACGTGGCCGCAGGCGTCGCCGACGATCAGGTCGCGCAGCAGCTCTTCGAATTCTTCCTGGGTCTCGTAGAGGTGGCGGCCCTTGCAGCGCGCGCCATACAGCGACGGATAGACCTGCCGCCGCGGCAGCACGGGATAGCAGCCGGCCTGCACCGCTGCGACCACCGAGATGCCGAAGTACTCCTGCTCGGCGCAACTGACGACGACATCGGCGCGCTCGAGCAGCCGGTCGTAGTCGGCGCGCGAGGGCACGAAGCCGAAGGCCACGCAGCGGTCGCCCAATCGCTCGCGCAACGGCGAGAACGTTTCGTCGTGGCTACGGGACTCGCCCAGCAGGGCCACTTCGAAATCGAGCCCCTCGTCCAGGAGCCGATTCACCGCGGCGGCGAACTGCTCGGGCCGCTTGTCGAACTCCCAGCGGTGATTCCACAGCAGCAGCGGACGCTTGCCGCGCGGTCGCCCCGGTCCGATCTGCGGCTCGCACGCGCCCCCGCGGTATTGCGGAAAGTGGTCCGCCGGCAGCGGCTCCCGTTCGAGCCCCACGCCCAGCACGCAGCTCTTGACCGCCAGCCGGTCCCCCACGCCCCGGGGCACCGCCTCGGGCATCTTGGAGAGGTAGGCGGGCAGGTGGTCGAGAAAGAGGCCGCGATGATACTCCGAGTTGAACACGACACGATCGGCGGCCAGCGCGCTGACGATGTTGGTGAACCCGAAGTGGAAATCGAACTCCTCCTCGGGCGAGAGCGGATACGTGAGCTGGTTCTCGTGCAGGTAGAGCAGAATCGGCGCGCGGTCGAAAGGAGGCGCCAGCAGCCCGCGCAGGTCGGCGACGTTCACGTAACCGGTCACGAACAGAAGATCCAGCCCGTGCCGCGGCATCTCGTTGATCAGATCGGCGAACCAGACCGCCGCGCCGCGCATCCGCCACTTCCAGAAACGCGGTGGCAGGGTCAGCGCTTCGTACCGGTGCCGGGAATGCCTGGCCAACCCCTCGCGAAACGCACGGTGCGATCCGCCGTCGTAGGCCTCAAGGAACAGGATATCCAGTATCTGCAAGCCGTCCAACCCCTTAAAACCGACATGTCGCAAGTCCCGAAAAAGTGACAAAAATGAAAAACATGGGGTGTTGTCAGAATTGTGAGCACTTTCTATCATTCATTCTACCGTAAGATGGTTCAGTTGTTCAGCACCAGTTTTCCGCAACTGGTTCGCCCGCGGCCCATCCCGCGCCGGGACAGGGTCCAGCTGTGACTCGCGCGACTCCCTGCTGGAGGATTCAAGATGAAGATGCGTACTGCTTTCCTGATGGCTCTCGTCGTGGGCCTGTTCGCCGCCCAGATCGTGGCGGCACAGCCCTACGAGAATTCATCGGTCGTCGGCCAGGTCCCCGACCGAATCGTGATCACGGTCAAGGCCGGCACCGAGATGGCGCCCGAGAAGACCGCCTCGCCGTCGAAGGTCGGCGTACCGGCGCTCGACGCCCTGGCCGACCGCTTCGCGGTCACGGGAATGGAGCGGTTGTACCGGGGGCTGACCGCGAATCTCAAGTCCGCCTCCAGCAAGGACGTGCTCAACCGCGTCTGGGCCGTGGATTTCCCCGCGCATCTGGATATCCGGCAGGTCAAGGCGGCCTACGAGGCGCTGCCCGAGGTCGAGGAAGTCCGGCTCGTGGACATCTGTAGACTGGACGCCTGGCTGCCGAACGACATAGCGCCGGCCCAGTACTATCTGCGCAACACGACGGCGGGCGGCGCCTCGAACCGCGCCGTGGGCGCCTGGAACCAGTCGCTGGGTGATTCGAACGTCATCGTCGCGGTGCTCGACTCGGGCGTCGACTGGCATCATCCCGATCTGGGCGGCACGCATCCGGACAAGGTGAACGGCTCGATCTGGACGAACTGGACCGAGTACTACGGCACGACCGGCGTCGACGACGACCACAACGGCTACATTGACGACTACCGCGGCTGGGACTTCGTCACCGGCGTGGACGGCTGGCCCGACGAGGACAGCATGACGCCGGACAACGACCCGATGGATTACGGCGGACACGGCAC
>CAZJMO010000266.1:2534-3015 GCA_964547085.1 uncultured Fibrobacteraceae bacterium
CCGGCTGCGTGGCGCCGATCACGGACAACGGCGTGGGCATCGCGGGCACGGCGCCCGGCTGCAAGATCATGGCCGTACGCGTGGGCTGGGTGCCCGACGGCGAGACCAGCGGACTGATCCGGATGGACTTCGCCTCGCAGGGAATCCTCTACGCGGCCAACAACGGCGCCAGGATCATCAGCTGCAGCTGGGGCAGCACGTCGTACCTGAGCATGGCCGTCGGCGCCGCCCAGAGCGAGGGCGTCCTGATCCTGACCTCGGCCGGCAACGACAACGATTCGGATCCGGACTACCTGTCCACCGTTTCAGGCGTGCTGTCGGTCGCGGCGACCGACCAGGGCGACGCCAAGGCCTCTTTCTCCGACTACGGCTCCTGGGTCGAACTGGCGGCTCCCGGCGTGTCGATCTACACCACCGCCTACAACTCGTCCACCGCCGAGAGCACCCACGCCGCCGGGCAGGGCACGCGCTTCCCCTGCCC
>CAZJMO010000266.1:3082-4442 GCA_964547085.1 uncultured Fibrobacteraceae bacterium
GTCAACATGTTGAAGGCGCTGGGCGACACCCAGCACCGCTACCCCAGCGAGTTCCCCACGCTGTACGACGCGATCAATGAATCCGGGACCGGAGACGAGATCGCCATCGAGGGCGGCGTCACGCTCGACGGCAACATCCTGCTGCTGGACCGCGACATCCAGATGCTCGGCGGCTACAGCCCGGACTACTCCACGCGGGATCCGCTGGGCAATCCGACCACGATCTCCGGAACGCTGGGCTACACCGGCCTGAAGTTCGAATCCGACACCGGCAACGGCACGGTAGTCGACGGCTTCATCATTCGTGATTGCGGCGGACTGAACTACGGCGGCATCCCGTACAACGCCCGCTACGGCGGCGGCGTGTCGCTGAACTTCGCGTCGCCCACCCTGCGCAATCTGGAGATCACCGCCAACTCGGTCGGGAGCTTCGACGCCCTCGGCTGCGGCGGCGGATTGAACGCCAACGGCTCGACGGCGATTCTGGAGAACGTGAACATCCACGGCAACTCGGCCGTGTACGGCGCGGGGCTGTTCGCCTACAACAGCGACCTGACGCTGATCGACTGCTCGATCACCGACAACTCGGTCATTTCCGACAATACCACCTACCCGAGCCTCGGCGGCGGAATCCACAGCGTCGACTCGGACCTGACCCTGACCAACTGCACCGTGTCGGGCCATCTGGACACCAAGGAGGGCGGCGGCATCTACTCCGGTCCGTTCTCCGGCGAGAGCAACCTGGTCATGATCGGCGGCGAGGTCTCGGGCAACACGGCGAAGGACTTCGGCGGCGGCATCTACCAGTCCGGCGGATCGGTCACCCTCGGCGGCGTGACGATCTCGGACAACGGCAAGTCGACGGCGGCCACCTTCATGTACGGGGGCGGCCTCTACGCCACCGGCGCGGTGACCGACCTGGACAGCCTCGTGGTCACCGGCAACGACGGCCACATCGGCGGCGGCCTCGTGGTGGCCTCCAGTACGCAGGCGGACGTCTCGCACTCGCTCTTCGCGGGCAATTCGGGTCTTTTCTACGGCGGCGCGATGACTTTCGAATCGACGAGCGCCGGCTCGGTGACCTCCAACACGATCACCGGAAACGTCGGCCTGAACGCCGGCGGCGCCGGCCTGTACGTGAACACGTCGAGCCTCGCGATCGAGAACAACATTTCGGCCTTGAACACCGGCGGCGCGTCGTTCGGCAACGGCATGGCCCTGAACTCGACTCCGACCTCGCTGGCCTGCAACGACGTGTACGGCAACGCGAACCTCGCCTACAGCGGCGTCACCGATCCGACCGGTACCGACGGCAACATCCCGGCCGACATGGCCACGAAAAACGCCGACGAGATCGAAG
>CAZJMO010000266.1:4452-5131 GCA_964547085.1 uncultured Fibrobacteraceae bacterium
TCTCCGACGACTACACGATTCCGCCGACCTCGGCCTGTGCACCGGCCCAGACCGGCACCTGCGGACTGATCGGCGCCTTCGCCGACGACTGCACGGGCAACCCCGTTCCCGACGAGCCGGGCGACCTGCCCCTGGCCTTCTCCGTCGAACGGAACTACCCGAACCCGTTCAACCCCATCACGACGATCCACTTCACGCTGCCGGACGCCGGCCTGACGCGGGTGGCGATCTACGACGTCGCCGGACGGCTGGTCAAGACGCTCGTGAACGAGGAACTGGCCGCACAGCGGCACGAGATCTCCTGGCAGGGTCGCGACGACCACGAGCGGACCGTCTCGGCCGGCGTGTACTTCTACCAGGTGACCAGCGGGGACCATCGGGCCGTGGGGCGCATGGCGCTGGTCAAGTGATGCGCTGACGCGATCGTTCGGGGAGCATATACACGGCCGCCCCGCGATGTCCTCGGCCTGACGGCCTGCGGAGTACGCGGGGCGGACGTGTATATGCTCCCCTCACAGGCCGGTCGGCGCATCGCTTTGCCAGGTCAATGCTGGCGCACGGACCGGTGGTTGATTAGAATCTCGCCACGTTAGATCAGACCGATATCGAGCCGACGCGAGGAGTGGATATGGCCAGCGAACCGACCAAGATCCTGGAAGTCTTCGAGAACCCGAATCCG
>CAZJMO010000267.1:0-5100 GCA_964547085.1 uncultured Fibrobacteraceae bacterium
GAGCGCTCGCGGGTCATCACCGGACGCGTGCCGGTCGGCGACATGCTTGGCCTGGTCCGGGGTCAGGGTGTCAGCGTGACCGAATACCTCGTCGCACTCTACATGCATGCGCTGGCCCGGATCCGCTCGGCGGGAGCCGATGGCAGGAGGACCGTGCGCATCGAGGTGCCCGTCGATATGCGGCGGTTCCATCCCTCCGAGACCATGCGCAATTTCTCGCTGTTCGTCTCGCCCGAAATCGACGCCGGCCACGGCGCCTGGAGCTTCGACGAGATCGTGCAGCATGTGCATCACGACATGAGACTGCAGACGGGCCGCAGGGAACTCGATCGTCAAATGTCCCGCAACGTACGCGTCGAGCGGAATCCGTTCGTGCGCGTCCTGCCGCTGTTTCTCAAGGACATGTTGTTCTCGTACGTGCGACGGCGGTTCGGGGAGGATCCGTATTCAGGCGTGCTGTCCAATCTCGGCCGCATCGTCGTGCCGGACGACATCGCCGACCACGTCGCGTCGTTCGGCGTCATGCTCGGTCCGAACCCGAGGATGAAGACCAACTGCGTGGTGTTCAGTTTCGGCGACGACCTGTTCATCACGTTCGGAAGCGTGATCGAGAGCCGGGAACTGGAACGATTGTTCTTCACGCACCTGACCGGGGCCGGCATACCCGTCTCCCTGGTCGAAAGGAGCAGTGCGTCATGACTCTCTGCAGACGCTGTGGCGTCGAGGTCGAAGACAGCGCTCTCTGCTGCCCCTTGTGTCGCGAGCCACTTCGGGCGGGGTCGACGAAGGACGAAACCCGGATAGTGTCGCCCGGACCCGACACCCGGAAAACCGGCGGGCGTGTCCATCGCTGGCTGCTGGAGATTTTCTCTCTGTTCGCACTGACGACCGCACTTGTGGTCTTCGCGGCCGACTTCGCAACGGACGCCTCCGTGTCGTGGTCGTGGTATCCGGTGTTTTCGATCGCGTTCCTGTGGGTTTCCTCTGTTCTGCTGGTTTTCTGCTCGCGCCGCGTGTGGGTCTTTCTGCCGGCCGAGATTGCCGCTGTCGGTCTGTTCCTTTTCGGTCTGGATCGGTTCACGCCGGGAACGCCCTGGTTCGTGCCCCTGGCCGTTCCTCTGACCCTGCTGACCGGGACGGTCCTTGCGCTGGTGATGGCGTTCGTTCGGAAACGGCGTCGTTCACCCTTCGCCGCCATTGCGATGGTTCTGCTGGCCAGCGGGGTGTTCGCGGTGGGACTGGACCTGTTCCTCAATCGTTACCTGGGCCAGCGTTGGTCCGTCGGCTGGTCCGCTGTGGTCTTCGCCTGCCTCTTGCCCGTTATCGTGCTTCTGCTCTTTTTGCGTTCCTGGCTGGGGCGACGGCAAGCGGAGTTGCGCAAAGTGTTTCATCTCTAGGGTTCTGCCTTGTCCCTTCCATGAGAAGACCCCTCCTCGTCAAGCGAGTTATTGGTCGACCCGGGGACCGCCTGCGCGCCATCCTTCCATCCGCACTCCTGGTGAGACGGTCGTTTGGCTCGGTGCATTTTGTGGTCCGACGACGTGACCGACCCGAGCCCTCGACAACCCACATCGCCACCCGTCCCGCCCTTCGGCTGCCCGATCCGGGTCGATCCCGCACGGGTCGCTTCCGCGGACGAGATTTCTCGCGATTTCGATTCTGGGCCATTGTACAATGCTCCGACCGGGTCACGATCTTCCAGAGTGTCCGTGCATCTGGTGCATGAAGCTTCCCGCACACCGAACGGAGAACGAGCCATGAAATGCCCCAAGTGCAACATTGCCCTCGAAAAAAGAACCGTCGGGCCCGTCGAGGTCGACGCATGCCCGCAGTGCAACGGCGTCTGGTACGAAGGTGAGGAGCTTCGCCGGTCCAAGGATGCTGCGGACACCGACCTCAACTGGCTGGATTTCGAGATCTGGAAGGAATGGGATAAGCTGGAGCTGAATCTCAAGAAGATGACGTGTCCGAACTGCAGCCAGAACCTCGTCGGTGTCCGGTACGCAGAGACGCCGGTCGAGATCGATTGCTGCCCGGCCTGCAAGGCGATCTGGCTGGAGGAAGGGGAGTTCGCCGCCATCGTGGACGCACTGAAAGCGGAAGTCGTCAGCAAGCCGTTCTCGCAGTACGTGAAGGCGAGCGTCCAGGAAGCGGTCGAGATCATGACCGGTCCGGAATCCCTGTCGTCCGAGTGGAAGGACTTCAGGACCGTGCTGCGCTTGGCGCAGTACCGGCTGCTCGCCGAGAACCGCCGCATCTCGAAGACGCTCGTGGACTTCCAGTCGTCGACCCAGTTCTGATGCGGCCTCGATCCGGACTCGCGGCGCCATGATGGATGTCTTGGTCCTGGTCGTCGGCCTCGCCATGCTTACCGGAGGCGGCGAGGCCTTCATCCGTGGCACTTTGGGAGTTGCCCGGCGTCTCGGTGTCTCGCCCTTGTTGGCCGGTCTGGTGATCGTGGGTTTCGGCACCTCGGCGCCCGAGATGGTCGTGTCGGTGGGCGCGGCAATGAGCAAGCGACCGGACATCGCGGTCGGCAACGTCGTCGGCAGCAACATCGCGAACATCCTGCTGATCCTCGGAATGTGCGCGCTGATCCGGCCCCTGACCGTCAAGCCGACGGCGTTGCGTCGCGACGCGGTCATCGTCGTGGCCGCGAGCACCCTCTTCCTGGTGCTTGTCGGTCGTAACGGCCTTGCGCGGATGGACGCGGCGGTTCTCGTCTCGTCGCTGGTCGCCTACCTGCTATGGGCGCTCTGGGGTGAGCGCCGGCACGCGACGCCGGCCGGTGAGGTCTACGCTGCCGAGGCGACCGAGGTCACAGTGGTGTCCCGATCCGTGGTCTGGACCGTCATGGTCCTCGTCGGCGGCCTGCTGATGCTCATCGTCGGGTCGCAAGCGTTCTTGAAGGGGGCGATCGGGATCGCGGCGAGTGTCGGAATCCCCGAAGCGGTGGTCGGGCTTACACTTGTCGCCGTCGGCACATCGTTACCCGAGATGACGATCTCGATCCTGGCGACGGTGCGCGGCCACGCCGATGTCGCAGTCGGGAACGTGCTCGGCAGCAACATCTTCAATCTGCTGGGGGTCCTGGGCGCGTCAGCGATGGTGCGGCCGCTTCCGGTCACCGAACGCCTCCTGCAATTCGACCAGTGGGTCTTGCTCGCGACGGCGTTGTTGTTGCTGGTCTTTCTGTCCACCGGGCGTCGTTTGAACCGGCTCGAGGGCGGAATCCTGCTGGCAGCGTATGGCGGCTATGTCGTCTTGAGTTTTACCGTGATCGGCGGCTAGCAGCGGCCCGCGAGATCCACGAATCCGCGCGATTCGCCCCAGGCTCGGGCGGTTCCACCACTCTTCCATCGGGCGCACCCTTGGCGAGCCGGCGGTGCGGCCGCGGACTTCGCTGTGCTCTCGTCGGACACGACCTGCGACTCGGGGCAGCCGGTGATCGCGATGCTGAGACCTCACGCCACGATGTTCGCGAGTTTCTTCCCCCGCTTCCCCGCCAGATACCCGCGCAAATTTCCGGCCGTCGTCTCCGCGATCGCCCGCAACGCGTCGCTGGTGAGAAACGCCTGGTGACTCGTCACCAAGACGTTCGGGAATGTCAAGAGGCGGGCCAGCACGTCGTCCGTGATCACCTCGTCGCTGCGGTCCTCGAAGAAGTACTCGCTTTCTTCTTCGTAGACGTCGAGGCCGGCGCCGCCGATTTGGCCGCTCTTGAGTCCCGAGATCAGGGCCGCGGTGTCCACGAGCGCGCCGCGGCTGGTGTTGATCAACAGGACGCCGCGCTTCATGCGGACGATGCGGTCGGCGTCGATGAGGTGGTGCGTCTCCGGCGTGAGCGGCGCGTGCAGGCTGATCACGTCGGCGCGCTCGAGGAGGTCGTTCAGCTCGACGTAACGCACGCCGCTGCGGGCCGCGTAATCCTGGTCGGGATAGGCATCGTACCCGAGGACGGTCATGCCGAAACCGCGCAGGATGTCCGCCAGGCAGCGCCCGATCTTGCCCAGGCCGACCACGCCGGCGGTGCGGCCGTGCAGGTCGAATCCCTCGAGCCCGGACAGCGAGAAGTTGCCCTCGCGCACGCGCTGGTGGGCGCGGTGGACCTTGCGGTTGAGCGTGAGGATCAGCGCGGCGGCGTGCTCGGCCACCGCGTGCGGCGAGTAGGCCGGCACCCGCACGACCGCGATGCCGAGCCGGCCGGCGGCCTCCAGGTCGACGTTGTTGAAGCCGGCGCAGCGCAGCGCCACCAGCTCGACCCCGCCCGCGGCGAGTTGCTCGAGGACCGACGCCGAGAGATCGTCATTGACGAAGGCGCACGCCAGCCGGTATCCGGCCGCGAGCCGCGCAGTCTCGGGACCAAGCCGGGCCTCGACGTAATCGAAGACCAGATCGTCGCCGACTTGCTCGTCGAACCAGCGTCGGTCGTAGGGTTTGGTGTCGAACATCGCGACGTGGGCGCGCGTGTCGACCGTCACGGGAGCGAGTAGGGTGGCCAGCCGTCGGGATTTGTCGCGGACCTTGCCGCTCAGGCAGGCGACCACGGATCTGGCGAGGTCGGGATGGGTCGTCATGAGCGCCAGGAAGCGATCGCTGGCGATGGCGGCCACGGCGGCGTCGGTCCGAGCCTTCAGGGTCGCCGACCGGGGCCGCTCCAGTGCCATGCTCGTCAGGCCGCCGACCTCTCCTGGCCCCATGACGCGCAGCATCACTTCGGATCCGTCGTCGCTGCGTCGGTGGACCTCGAGCTCGCCCTCCCGCACGAAGAAGATCGTGCCGGCGGGATCATCCTCGGCGAACAGGACCTCACCGGCCTTCAAGGGGCGCGACGCGAGGTCGGCCGCAACGTTCGCCACGGTCTCCGGCGAGGCGTGGCGCAACAGATCGGTGGCGGCGAGGAACTCACGGAGTGAATCGTCGGACATATCGACGGCCTTTCGTTGGTGATACGATCGTCTCGACAAGAACCCCCCGCCAGGGATATGCCGGCGGGGGGTTCTTCAGACAGATGCACGGATGTCGGATGCGGCTCCTACTTCGCCAGGACCATCCGCCGCGTCTCGACGTCGTTTCCCGCCTGCAGCCGGTAGAAGTACA
>CAZJMO010000268.1:0-4704 GCA_964547085.1 uncultured Fibrobacteraceae bacterium
GGGGGCGGCGGCCAGCCGATCCCGACGAGCCCGGAGATCCGCGCGAAGCGCGCGCAGGCGATCTACAACGAGGACGCGGCTTACGGACGCGCCGGCAAAGCGAGGAAGTCGCACGAGAACCCGGCCATCGCCAGGATCTACGAGGAGTTCCTCACGGATGGGCCGTGCGGCCACCTGTCGCACTCGCTGCTCCACACGGGGTACACGCCGAGGGGGAAGTATATCGGGTAGTGTGCGCGGAATCGGCGTGAACGAGAACGGGCCGGTCGGCGTCGCCGACCGGCCCGTTCGACTGCTTGCCGTTTCCGGTTCCTACCGGGAGAAGACCACCCGGTCGAGATCCTCCCAGTCGATGTCGACCTCCTCGCCCTCTGCCGTCGTGACGAAGATGCCCCGGTTGTCCTCGTCGACGTCGTTGGAGCCGCGGAGCCGGAAAGCCGGGCCGTCCCAGACCGAGACGATCGCCGAGCGGAAGCCCTTCCGCTTGATCTCGGCGATGTTGGCGAACTCGATGTCCATCTCGATGTCGCGGAACTCCCCGTCGAGGTATTCCCAGGTGTACTCCTCGTCGTCGTCCCACCGGATCGCGCCGGAGACGCTTCCGCCGTCGGTCGTGTAGACGGTGCCCATGATGCGTCGGCCGCCGTCGAAATCCCCGTAGACGGGCGCCGCCGGCGGCTCGAGGAACTCGAGGCTCTCGAACTCGTCCCAGCGGACGGTCACCCGGCCGAATCCCTCCACGAAGATGGCGATGCCGCGGTTCGAGTCGTCCACGTCGTTCGACCCGCGAAGCACCACCGTGTCGCCGTCGCGGAGCGTGATCCTCGCCGCGTCGGAGCCCTTGCGCTCGATCTTCCGGATGTCGCCGAACTCGATGTGCATCCTGCGGCGGCTCGACCGCCCGTCGATCTCGTCGGCGGTGAAGAGCTCGTCGACGTCCCAGCAGACCCAGCCGGTGAAGGTGTCGTCGCTGCGGGTCGTCAGCGTCCCGTACAGCCGATCGCCGAAGCTCGACGCCAGTCCGGGCGGCGACGCGCTGAAATCGATCCGGTCGACGTCCTCCCAGTCGAACTCGACCTCCCCCTTCTTCGCGTCCTCGATGACGATCCCGCGGATCTCGTCGCCGATGTCGGTGGAACCGCCGGAGAACTCGAGCTCGTCGCCGGATTTCAAGGTGAGGGCCACCTCGTCGTCGCCGATCACCTCGAGGGAGGCGATGTGGCCGAAGCAGATGCCGGAGAGCGACCGGTCGTCCTCGGTGTAGATGCCGGACCCCTCGATCCTGATGCCGAAGAACTCGATCCGGTCACGGGTGCGCCGGCTGCCCCGTCGTCTGCCCCGGTCGTTCGAGCGGAACCGGTCCTTGTTGCCGTCGAGTATGTCCACCCACGACGCCTCGTTGGTGTCCCAGCGGATCAGCCCCTTGAAGACTTCGCCGTCGGCGGCCGTCAGCGTGCCGTAGATCCGGCCGCTGCTGTCGGTTCCGGCCGTCGCGGGAATCGCCGCGAAAACGGCCGCCGCGAGAACCAGCAGGAAGATGCGTCTCATTGTCCCTCCTTCGTTTGTCCCTACCCGTGCGCCACGGTTGTACTACGATCCCACCGCCGGTCCTGTTTCCCCGCCCGGCGTATTCGACTCGTCACCGCGCCATCGAACGGACCCGCTCCGACCAGTCGCGCAGGTCGTCGAGCAGGACGTAGATCGTCGGCAGGATCAGCAGGGTGATCGCCGTCGAGAAGGTCAGTCCACCGACGATCGCGCGGGCCATCGGAAAATATGGCGGTCCGTCCCCGCCGATCTGCGTGCGCACCACGCAGAGGGGGACGAGGCTGAGTACGGTGGTGCCGGCCGTCATGAGGATCGGCCGGAGCCGGTCGCGTCCCGCCTGCAGGATCGCCTCGTTCCGGGGCAGCCCCGACGCGCGGAGCCGGTTGATGTGATCGACGAGAACGATCCCGTTGTTCACGACGACGCCGATCAAAATGAGTATCCCGATCATGCCCATCAGCGACATCACGGTGCCGGTGATGAGGAAGAACCAGTAGACGCCGATCACGGCGAAGATGATCTGCGTCCAGATGGCGGCGGGAAAGAGCAGGGACTCGAAGAGGGCCGCCATCACGAAATAGATCAGGGCGAGTGCGAGGAGCATGTTGACGAGCATCGTGTTCATCGCCTCCCGCTCGTAGTCGAACTGCTCGCCGAAATTCCACGTGTATCCGGAGGGGAGGGTGTAGTTGCCCATGATTTGCCGGACGAGATCCCGGGCGTCCCCCGTCGTGATCCCGTCGACGTGGGCGGTGACGCCGAGCGACGTCGTGCGGTTCTCGCGGTAGATCGTCCGCGGGCCGCGCGCGAGCCGGAAATCGGCCAGCGTGCCGATCGAGATCGGCTGTCCGTTCTCGAGGATCATCGGCACGTTGCGGAGCTGGTCGAGCGACTGGCGGTCGGTGTCCTGGAACATCAGCCGCATCTCGACCTCGCCGGTCTCGTTCCGGAAGCGCCGCAGGTTGATGCCGCGCATCGCCGCCGAGACGACCGTCGCGACCTCCCGCGCCGAGACGCCGTACTGCCGCGCGCGGTCGCGGTCGACGACAACCTGCACCTCGCGCTCGCCCGTCTCGGCGTCGGAGCGGACGTCCGAGAAGCCGGTTACCTGCGAGAGCGTCCAGGCGATGTCGCGGGAGATCTCCACGAGCTGCTCGCTGGATTTGCCGGTGAGCTGGAGGCGGACCGTGTTTCCGCGTCCCTCGTCCATCCGCTCGAAGGAGGGATTGGCGATCGCCATCTTCGGCAGGCTGTCCCGGATCGCCTCCTTGATCTCCTCGATCGATTTCCTGGCCGCGTCCCCCTTCCGGAGGTTGATCGTGGACATCGCGTAGTTGCCCTGGTAGTAGGAGTAGATCGATTCGATCTCGAACTCGTCCTCGTGGTCGAAGAGGTATTCCTCGTAGACGTCGACGGCGGCCTCGACCTTCTCGACCGTGTAGCTGTCGTTGATGTTGTACCGCAGACGGAGGCGGCGGTCTTCCGGGTCGGCGAAGAACTCGTTCTTCACGAGGGCCATCGGCGCGGCGACGCTCACCAGCACGAGAAGGATGATGCCGACGCTCGCCTTGTGGTGGTCGAGCGACCAGCCGAGGACGCGGTGGTACCGGTCGATCAGGCCGTCGATCACCGTCCGTTTCGGTCTGCCCGCCGGCGGCTTCAGCCGGGACGCGAGGAGCGGCACGATCGTCTGGGCGAGAATGAGCGACACGCCCAGCGCGATGCAGATCGAGAAGGCGATGTGCTTGAGATAGATGGCGATGTCGTTGTTGTCGGAGACGATGTTGGGGAGGAAGACGATCGCCGTCGTCGCCGTTCCCGCGGTGATGGCGAGGGAGACCTCGTTGACGCCCCGGAGGATCGCCTTCCGCGGCTGCTCGTGCATGATCTGGTGGCGGTGGATGCTCTCGGTCACCACGACCGCGTTGTCCACGAGCATTCCCACGGCGAGCATGAGACCCATCATCGAGAGGATGTTCAGCGAGAGCCCCAGGAAATACATGAAGCTCAGCGTGATGAGGAGCGACAGGGGCACGGCGAGGGCGACGATCAGCGTGGTCGCGAGCCGCCGGAGGAAGAGGTAGAGCAGGACGATGGCGAGCGCGCCGCCGAGCAGCCCGGCCTTGAGCACCTCGCGCAGCGAGCTCTGGACGCCCTCGGACATGTTGTCCATGTAGTAGATGGCGATCCCGTCCATCTCGGGAAGGCCGCGGATCCGGTCGATCTCCTCGATCACGCGGTCGGCCACGTCGACGAGGTTCGCCCCCGATTCCTTGAAGATGTCGACGCCGACGGCGTACTTGCGGTTCAGGTGCCTGCCGTAGGTGAGGTCGGGGTGGTCGTAGGCGATCTCGGCGATGTCGCGGAGATGCAGGTTGTGCTCGCCGACGACGATCGAGCCGATCTCCTCGACCGTCTTCAGCTCGCCGACGGGGCGCAGAACGAATCGACGGCCGTTGTCGGTGATCTTGCCGGCCGTCACGAGGAAGTTCTCCCGCCGCAGCGTCTCGGTGAGTCTGGCGAGGTCGATACGGTGTTCGATCACGCGGTCGGCGAGAAGCTGGATGCGGATCTCCCGCCGCGATACGCCGTAGAGGTCCACCTTGGAGACGCCGGCGATCCGTTCGATGCGCCGCTTGACGTTCCGGTTGAGCATGTCGAACGCGTTCGAGAGCTCGCGGTTGCTCGAGATGCGCAACTGGAGGATGTGCATGTCGCTCGTCGAGAACTTGAAGATGTGGAAGCGCTCGAGATCGTCCGGGAAGAGTGTCCGGATGCCCTCGAGCTTCTCCTTCGCCTCGAGGGCCTTCAGGTTGGCGTTGATGCCCCAGTTGAAGTCGAACTGGATTCCCGCGCCGTTCTCGCGAGACCACGAACGCATCCGCTTGTACCCGCTGATCGTCGCGAGGACCTCCTCCGCGGGGCGGGTGATCTGCCGCTCGATCTCCTCCGGCGTCGACCCCGGGTAGGGGATGTCGACGTAGATGAAGGGGGCGTCCACGTCGGGAAAATACTCGAGGGGGAGCAGTCGCGCGCAGATCGCGCCGACGACGACGAAGCAGAGAAAGAACATCATCGTCGTCACGGGGCGTTTGAGCGAGAACTCGGCGAGGTTCATCCCGGCCCGCCCTTCCCGGTTCCCGCCGGCCCCGCGCC
>CAZJMO010000268.1:4714-5019 GCA_964547085.1 uncultured Fibrobacteraceae bacterium
GATGAGCGTGAGCAGGGTCGAGACGGTGAGCCCCCCGATCACGGTGATCGCCATCGGGGCGCGGATCTCGGCCCCCTCGCCGATCCCGATCGCCAGGGGCAGGAGGCCGAGCGAGGTGGTGAGCATCGTCATCATGATCGGCCGGAGCCGGGAATGGGCCCCCTCGACGATCGCCTCGCGCTTCTCCATGCCGCGCCGCCTGAGCTGGTTGACGTAGTCGACCAGGACGATCGCGTTGTTCACGACGATCCCCGCGAGAAGGATCAACCCGATCAGAACGACGACGCTGATCGTCGATTTGGTGA
>CAZJMO010000269.1:0-316 GCA_964547085.1 uncultured Fibrobacteraceae bacterium
GCACCCGCCTTTCTGGTAGCAGCCATCAATCCATCCCCCAGTTGTCTGTCGATGTCCCCGCTCCGGAACGCGCGTCGTCGAATAATCATCGTTGCGTCGGACGGTTATTGCGTACTGTAGTTCAAAAACACAATCGGTCAAGCAATCCGTGTGGAATCAACCGAGGGCTGCAACGATCGCGTCGCGGACAGACTCGACCGGCCCCACGCCGTCGATGCGCGCGTATTTCGGTGCACGCGAGCTGCCGCATCGTCTCCGTCCATGACCCGTGAAAGACGAAACCATCAGGGAAAGTCTGAATTCTTGCCGACTCTCG
>CAZJMO010000269.1:326-4993 GCA_964547085.1 uncultured Fibrobacteraceae bacterium
GTATTTCGGTGCACGCGGATCGCCGGAACGCGCAAGCCCGGAGTAGAAACTCACGAGCTGTGAGGTCTGGCTGTGGTAGACCGCGAGACGCTTGCGTACTGTCTCTTCCCGGTCGTCCTCACGCTGGGTGAGCTCCTCGCCCGTGACGTCGTCCTTCCCGGGAACTTTGGGAGGATTGAAGACGACGTGGTACGTGCGGCCCGACGGGAGGTGGACGCGGCGCCCGCTCATGCGCTTGATGATCTCCTCGTCTTCGACCACGATCTCCACCACGTAATCCACGTCCACGCCCTGCTCGCGTAGAGCCTCCGCCTGGGGGATCGTCCGCGGGAACCCGTCGAAGAGGAATCCGCTCGTGCAGTCCGGCTGCCTGATCCGCTCCGACACCAGGCCGAGGATGATCGAGTCGGAGACGAGGCCTCCCTCGTCCATGATCTTCTTCGCCTGCAGACCGAGGGGTGTGCCGGCCTTCACGGCCGCGCGGAGCATGTCGCCGGTGGATATCTGGGGGATCCCGTAGCGCGCCTTCACGTAATTGGCCTGCGTCCCCTTGCCGGCGCCCGGCGGGCCCAAAAGGATGAGTCTCATCTCGCGTTCCCTCCTGTTATCGTTGACGACGTGCGAGAAATCAGTATGCCCCACCCCCCCGATCCCCGCCAGCGTGCCACGCGCCGCAGAACGACTCCGCGGCCCCGCGTCACCGGCAGGCGCGACCCTGCAGCGGCACGCGAGAACGTCCGCCCGTGAAACTGGAGCGCACGGATGGCGGCGTTCGCGCCAGCGTGAGCGCCTATCGCGAGGGTGCGGTGACGGTCGACGGGAAGGTCCTGATCCGCAGCTTCCTCCTCAGTACGGACGGCCTGCTGCAGGATTGGCGCCCCACGAGGGCGGCCGAGCTCGCGGCCTCGGACTTCGAGGAGCTCGCGGCACTGCACCCGCAGGTGGTCATCGTCGGCACGGGACGACGCCGCGAACAGCCGCCACCCCAATGCCTGGAGCCGTTGATCAGGGCGAAGATCGGTTTCGAGACGATGGACACGGGTGCGGCGTGCCGCACCTACGGTGTGCTTGCGGCGGAGGGCCGCAGGGTAGTGCTCGCCGTGCTGATGCCGCGAGGCTAGCCCTCGAACACGGTCTCCACGGAAAAGCCCTCACGCTCCAGGATCTCCCGCAGGCGGCGCAAGGCCTCGATCTGGATCTGACGCACGCGCTCCCGGGTCACGCCGAGCTCGTTGCCCACCTCCTCGAGCGTCGAGCTCTCATGGCCGTGCAGACCGTACCGGCGCTCCACCACGGCTCGCTGCTTGTCGTTCAGCTTCGACAGCCAGAGGTCGATGTGGAGCTGCACGTCCCGGTCCTGGAGCAGCAGGGAAGGGTCGGTATTCTGCTCGTCGGGGATGGAGTCGATGAGGGACTTCTCGGTGTCTTGCGTCCTCGGGACGTCCACCGAAGCGACACGCTCGTTCAGGCCCAGCATGCGCTTCACCTCCTCGATGGGCTTGTCGAGCATCCCGGCCACGTCCTCCGGACTCGGCTCCCGATCGAGAGACTGGGCCAGCTTGCGCGCGGCACGCAGGTAGACGTTGATCTCCTTCACCACGTGGATGGGCAGACGAATGGTGCGGGTCTGGTTCATCAGCGCCCGCTCGATGGTCTGACGGATCCACCAGGTGGCGTACGTGGAGAAGCGGAAACCGCGCTCGGGGTCGAACTTCTCCACCGCCCGGATGAGGCCGAGGTTGCCCTCCTCGATCAGATCGAGCAGCGCAAGGCCCCGGTTCATGTACCGGCGGGCTATCTTCACCACCAGCCGGAGATTGCTGGTGATCATGCGCTTGCGCGCCTCTTTGTCGCCCCGCTGCCCCGCACGCGCGAAACGCACTTCTTCTTCCGCGGTCAACAGGGGGGAGTAGCCGATCTCGCTGAGGTACAGGCGGGTGGCGTCCATCTCCCCTTCCGGGATGTCCCGGGGAAAGGAGACGGTGTCCGTCCCGGTCAGCGCGGGGTCCTCCTCGAGTTCCTCCGCAAGGTTCTCGACGAGCCCCTCGCCGATTGCCGGATCGATCAGCTCGTCTTCGCCGAGCGCGTCCTCGCTCGGCTCGCGGTTCTGTTCGAGGAATTCCTCTCGCTCCTCGTCCCGCTCAAGCATCCGAATCCTCCTGGGGCAGGTCCCGGCGCGGAAGGTAAATCAGCGGATCGACCGGCCTGCCGTCCCGACGGATCTCGAAGTGCAGCTTCACCCCCTGTGTGCCGGTCTGACCCATCTGGGCGATGCGCTGACCGCCCCTCACCGAGTCACCTTCCTTGACCAGGAGCCTGTCGTTGTGCGCGTACGCACTCAGATAGCTCTTGTTATGTTTGACGATGATAAGCTTGCCGTATCCGACCAGTCCACTGCCCGAATACACCACTCGGCCCCGCGCCGCAGCGCGCACGGGCGAACCCGTTCGACCGCTGATGTCGAGGCCCTTGTTGCCCCCTTCGGAGAACCCGCGCAACACGCGGCCGGTGGCGGGCCAGACCCACGCGAGCGCTTCGGGCTGCTGTTTTTTGAGCGATTCGACGGATTTCGCCGGGGTCCGCTTCACCGGAGCCCGGGGCTTCGTCTCGACCTGCGGCCCCGCCGGGTGCGGCACCTCCATCGCAGCCTCGCGCCTTGCCGGTTCCTGAGGCCTGCCGGCGCTCCGGAGGCGGGGAGCGTCAGGGATCGAGATGGAGCCAACGACTGTGCGCTCCTCGACCGGGGCCCTGACACCACCGGAGCCACAGCCGGCCAGGGTGAGCACGACCACTGAACCGAGCGCACATCTCCAGGTCCAGGCGCGGGTCCTCACGCAACGTCACCCGGTCCCGGCAACCAACGGCACGAAGCTCACCGCCTCGAGAGTGCGCTGTTGAAAGCCTTCCGCCTCGCGCACCATGAGCACGAGGCGTTGCGAGCCCCTTGTGCCCACGGGGGCGACCAGGCGCCCACCTGGAGCCAGTTGATCACAGAGCGCCTGGGGGACCGACGGAGCGGCAGCGGCCACCAGGATGCCGTCATAGGGGGCATGCTCGGGCCAGCCGAGCGAGCCGTCGGCCAACCGCAGGCGCGCGTTGTTGATTCGGAGCTGATAGAGGCGCTCCCGGGCCTGGTGCAGCAACGCCTGGATCCGCTCCACGCTGAACACGTTGGGCACGAGCTGCGCCAGTACCGCCGTCTGATAGGCACAGCCGGTGCCGATCTCCAGCACCCGCCGGGGAGACCCCTCCCCGATCAGCAGCTCCGTCATGCGTGCGACGATGTAGGGCTGGGAGATCGTCTGACCGTGACCGATCGGCAACGCAGTGTCTTCGTAGGCGCGGCTTGCGAGCGCCTCGTCCACGAAGAGGTGCCGCGGAGTGCGCCGGATCACCTCGAGCACCGTAGGGTTGCCGATCCCCTGCGCGCGCAGGCGTTCGATCAGCCGGTCCCGCGTGCGCTGGGAGGTCATGCCGATGCCGTCGAATCGCGTGGTCACCGGACCCGCAGGCCTCCGACCCAGCGCGAGAGGTCCGCGATCGCCGCGTGCCGAGTGAGGTCCACGTGCAGGGGCGTGATGGACACGTAGCCCTCCGCGACCGCGTGAAAGTCGGTGCCCGGTCCCGCATCCTGTCCCGGCCCGGCCGGCCCGATCCAGAAGATCTCCCGGCCTCGAGGGTCATGGGTGCGCACGACGGGCTCCGAGCGATGCCTCTGCCCCAGGCGGGTGACCCGGAATCCCGACAGCGCCTGCGCAGGAACGTCCGGCACGTTCACGTTGAGGATCGTCGCCGGGGGGATAGGCGAGGTCTGGAGGCTCGCCACGAGGGACACCACCACGCCGGCCGCCGTTTCGTAGTGCTGGAACCGGTCCCCCACCAGCGACACCGCGATCGCCGGCAATCCGAGGAAACGCCCTTCCATCGCCGCGGCCACCGTGCCGGAGTAGAGCACGTCGTCGCCGAGATTGGCCCCGGCGTTGATGCCCGCCACCACGAGGTCCGGCTCGGGGTCGAGCAACCCGGTGATGGCGAGGTGCACGCAGTCCGTGGGCGTTCCGTCCACATAGATGAATCCGTTCTCGGCGCGGCGCGCGCGCACAGGGTTGCGCAGGGTGAGCGAATTGCTTGCGCCGCTGCGCTCCCGCTCCGGCGCAACGACCGAGATCTCGCCGACCTCGCCGAGACGTCGCGCGAGACAGACGATGCCCGGAGCCTGGTAGCCGTCGTCGTTGCTGATCAGGATGCGCACGCGACGAACCGGTCCGGGCACTCAGCGACGCAGCAGGAGCTCCAGCAACGCCTTCTGAGCATGCAGTCGGTTCTCCGCCTCGTCCCACACGACGCTCTGGGGGCCGAGCAGGACGTCCTCGGTGACCTCTTCGCCCCGGTGCGCGGGGAGACAATGCATGAACAGGGCGTCCGGCGCAGCGAGCCGCATCAGGTCCCGATTGACCTGGTAGGCGGAGAAACGCTCGAGGCGCTGCGCCTGCTCGGACTCCTGACCCATGCTCGCCCACACGTCGGTGACCACCAGGTGGGCCCCCGCCACGGCCTCCCTGGGGTCTCGCATCACCTCGACCCAGCCCGATCCGGCCGCCACCAGTTGCGGGTCCGGCTCGTATCCCTCGGGCGACGCCACCCGCAGCCGGAATTCCAGCTGCCGG
>CAZJMO010000270.1:0-4888 GCA_964547085.1 uncultured Fibrobacteraceae bacterium
CTCCAGGAGAATCGCCTTCTCGATCGTCGTCAGCATTGTACGTCTTCTCCTCTGTACGTCCAGGACGAGCGCCACGGTCTCCGCCACGAGCGGCGAGCCGTCGTCCCGCAGGTTTTCCAGATCGCCGCGCAGTCCGGGATCGGCCTCCTCGCCGACCGCGAACACGGCACAGCACCGCAACCAGGGATTCTCCGCCCGCATCAGTTCCCGCAGGGCTGCCCCGCGGTCCGGCTTGCGATAGGCCAACTCGACGTCGAACAGCCGCCTAACCAGGACCTTGTAGGCCGGCGATATCAGGTTCTCGAGAAACTCCTGCGCCTCGGCGCGACGACCGCCGTCCTTCTCCTCGAAGCGCGACCAGGCGCCCATGATGTCCCGCACGTCGTACCGCAGCGCCAGCAGCCGGAAAATCCGCAGGATGCGCTCCCGGCGCGTCTTGGCCAGGCTGCGGCGCAACAGGCGGTCCGCGTCGTCGTCGAGCGCCGGGCCCAGGCGATTGGCCAACCCGAGCACTCGCCGCGCATCGGCGGCCTCCCGACGCAACGTGCGTCCGATCGCCCGCCGCGCGAACTTCAGCCGCGGGCGGCGCTCGCGAAGACGCAGCAGGACCGCGATCAGGTCGCCCCGTAGATCGCTGTCGCCGACCTCCAGGTGCGGCAGCAGCGCGGCTACCGTGCGCTGGTAGGGAAGGTGCGACAGCCCCCGCAACGCCGCTCCGCGCGTTGCCTCGTCACAGCCCCGGTCGACCGCGCGGGACACCAGGGCGGGAATGCCCACCGGTCCGTACGCCGCGATCGCCCGGCGCGCCCACGCACGCAACTGACGGTCGGCGAGCAGGGCCGACAGATCCGCCAGGTGTCGACGATCGGCCCGCCGGCCCAACCCGGCCAGACCCGCGCCCTCGACCTCGGGCGTTTCGCCGACGAGCGCGGCGCGGAGCTCGGCGACGGTCCCCTCCCACGTCCGGCCCAAGTACTCGGCGATCGCGGCGCGGTTCTCGATCGGCGCCGCGGCGAGCGCCGGAATGAGTTCGCTCGTCGGCAACAGCGACGGCACTTCGGCGCGGGCCGGGATCCGGGCTGCGTACCCGAGAATGCTCGACCGTGCGTCGAGGCCGCCGCGCATCGCCGCGCACAGCGGCCCCTCACCCACATGCCGGTGAAGATAGCGGGCCGCCAACCGACCGGTCTCGGCGTCGGGATCGTCGAGCAGGGGCGTCACCCGATCCTCGAGGCCGGCGACATCTCCTTCGACGATCACGCCGAGCGCCTTCTGCCGAATCGACACCGACGCATGATCCAGCAGCCCGACCACGCCCGGCGGCAGGTCGCCGCCCGGCACGCTGCGCAGCATGGCCAACGCATACGCGACCTCGCGCTCGTTGTCCGACTTCAGCGCCGTCGCGAGGGTGGCCACGGCGGCGGGGTCGCGCAGGCTGAGGCGCAGATCGTCGCGGTCGATGTCGCGGCGCGCCACGGCGTGCCGGAAGCTCTGTATGTACTGGCGTCGCATGTCCAGCGCCAGGAGGATCCAGAGCCCGACCAGGCCGATGGTCACGACCGTCGTCCCTCGCATTCCCAGGCCCAGCACCGAGGTGCAGAACAGGAGGAGCAGCCCGGCCAGACCGCGGCTGCCGCGCTCGACGAAGGTGTCGATGAAGACCTTGACGCGGCGCTTCAGGCCGAGCGGCAGCGGCAGGTACAGCAACTCGCGACTGGTCTTGTCCAGCGAGTACTTCAGACCCATCTCCCCCGCGCGCAGCGAGGACGCCGCCACCAGCCCCGGCACCACCAGCAGCGCGCCCGCGCCCAGCGTGAGCGCGACCGGCAGCACCAGCAACGCGCCGCCCACACCGATGCCGCGCAACACGCGCGACGTGAGCAGCAGCTGCAGGGCGAGGCTGATCACGTTCATGACGGCGTAGAATCGCCCGAGATAGACCAGGAGATCGCCGCCGACCGGGAAAGCCGCCGCCGCCGCGGTCTTGAACTGGAAGTCGATGAACGTGGACACGATCATCGACACGCTCACCAATCCTACGATCAGTAGCAGGTGGCGCGACCCCGCCACCCCGCGCACGGGAAGCCGGTCGGTGCGGTCCGCCTCCCGGACCCGCGGACGGGCACCGCTCACCGGCGGCTGCCACCTCAGGGCCACGGCCGAAAGCAGCATCGACATCGTCCAGACCGCCGCGCAGACCAGGAGCAGATCGAGCGGGTCGAACCCCGGCGCGGCCGCCATCTGTCCCGCCGCCCAACCGCCCAGACTCGCGCCGCAGATACCGCCGAGGCTCAGCATCGGGAACATCCGCTTGGCCTGCTGCGCGTTGCACACGGCATTGCCGATGAGCCAGAACTGGCTGGCGACCAATCCGCCGGCGATGCCGACCCAGGCGTAGAACACGTAGCTGGACACCGCCCCGGGAACGGCCAGCGCCACGCGCCAGATCCCCAGACAGAGGATCACCAGCACGAAGCTGGCGACGGTCAGCGAACCGAGTCCGAGCTTCCGGCTCGCCCGGCTGTACGCCACCGACACCGGCACGGCAAGGACGGCGCTGAGGATGAACGCCAGCGGCAGATCGGCCGCCGATTGCTGGGAAAGGAAGAGCGCATCACGCACCGGCTTGAGCAGGTAGAAACCGAAGAGCGCCAGCGCGTAGGTGAGCACGAGCAGGCCGGCCAGACCGCGTTCGCCCGGTCGGATGTCCCTGAACATGCGGCCCGGATATCGCATACCGTCAGGCCAACGGCATGGTTACGGTCAGAACCGCACCGCCGGCGGGTCCGTTGGCCGCCTCGACCGTTCCACCCACCTTCGCCATCGTCTTTCGACAGTAGAACAGGCCGATACCCGTCCCCTCGTCCGGCCCCTTGGTGGTCGTCGGACACGCGAAGAGCCTGGCCAGCACGTCCGGATCGATCCCTGGGCCGTCGTCCGCGACATCGAGCCGCGCCACACCGTCGCCCGCGGTCACCGTCAGGGTGATCGTGCCGCGGTCGCCGATCGCCTGGACCGCGTTGTGCAGCAGGTTGAGGATGACCTGTCCGAGCGCCGTGCGTCGGCCGAGCACCATCGGTTCGGCTTCGAAGCTGCGTTCCACGGTAATCCCCTGCTTCAGCTTGTACTGGAGCAGGAGCAACGAGCCCTCGATCTGCTCGACCAGGCACACCGGCTGCGGCGCATCATCGACTTCGGCTCGCCCGCGCAGCCTCAACTCCCGGACAAGTGCCTGCATGCGCTCCAGCCCCACGTCGAGCACCGGCTGGCCGCTGTCCAGGTGCGCCAGGATCGCCCGCAGGTCGACGAGGTCATCCGGCGTCAGGTCGGGCCGGTCCAGGATCGCACGCGCCTTGATCCGGCATCGTTGCATGGCGTCGCACACGCTGACCACGGCGCCCAGCGGCGTGGTCAACTCGTGCGCGATCCCGACGAGCATCTGTCCCAGGATCCGCATACGTTCCTGCCGCACCGCCTCGTCGTCCGTGTCGTCGAACGGCGAGCGATCCATGGTCCGATCACCATTCATGCCATCAGCCTTTCGCTCCCGCCATACCGAGTCGGTAGACCTCGGCCGGAGTCAGGTCCCGGGTCTGGCCCGTGGCCAACCCGACGAGACCCACGGAACCGATCCCGGTGCGCACCACGGAAAGGACATCTTGCCGCAGCAATTTGAATACGGCCCGCACCTGCCGGTGGTGTTCGCCGCGTACGGTCACCCCGATCAGCGTCCCGTGCGTGCTTTCCGCGAGCACGTCGACCTTCACCGGCTTGAACGGTCCCTGGCCCGGCAGGTTCATCCCGGCTCGGATCACATCCAGCGCCATGCCGGTCACCAGTCCTGATACCCGAACCTCGTAGCCGCGTTCCAGACCACTGGAACGGGAGACGGACGTGTTCCACTGCAGGTCGTTCGAGACGAGCAACAGCCCGCGTGCCCGCGCGTCGAGACGGCCGGCCGGCTCGAGACCGATCGCATCCGGCGGCAGCAGTTCCCCCAACCACACCGCCGCACCGGTCTGGTACTGGCAATCCACGCCGGCCGGCTTATGCACCGCGAGATAACGTCGCGTCACCTCGCACAGGATCTCACCGTCCAGACGGACCTCCCGTTCGCGGTCCACCGACCGTCCCGGGTTCCGTTCGACCTTGCCGTCGACCGTGAGTCGGCCAGAGCGGATCAGGGCCTCGGTGCGTGGTCTGGCGCCGTATCCCGCCTTGGCCAGGACCCGCGCCAGCCCCTCCGGCCGCGGCGGACGCCAGGCTCCGTCGGCGCACCGGTAATCGTCGTTGTGGGAAAGTCTGCGGGCGGTCTTTTCTTCGTGCAAGGGCCGAGATCCTTCCAAGGTCGGGGACGCGGCTACCGGCTCGCGTAGGAGTCCAGGCGAGCCTCGCGCCGCACATCCGCCACGTCGAAGGGACTGGCGAAAATGACGCGCTCGGCCGCATCGAGTTGCTCGTCTAGAACGGCGGCGCTGCCGGCGACCGCACCCACGGCCAGAAAGGCGCGTTGCCAGAGATCCGCGGGACCGATCTGGGCCACGGCCAGGCGTCGGTTCTGCAGCCGCTGAACCAGTGGCTGAAGGGCGCGCCGCCGCTCTTTGAGGTTCTGGGCGTAAGGCAGCAACAGATCGACCATCAAGGTCCCGGAGTACATCCTTACATCGTCCATGACCGGCCTCCACTCAACCAAAACACTAGCCCACCCGCCGACAATTGTCACGCTCCGGCGACGTGCCGCCGGCCCACGAGGCCGTCGGCCCGCGCGACCTCGGACTTTCCAGCCGCACGTCGTTGTGGTAGATGATGTTGAGGACATTCGCCCCGCTCGACGAACGGAAGACCGCCATGACCTCCCCGCTGCTCCCGCGCGTGCTCCTGCCAACGC
>CAZJMO010000271.1:0-4861 GCA_964547085.1 uncultured Fibrobacteraceae bacterium
GCCGCCCAGCATGGGCGGTGGCGCCTGGCTGCAGGATTGGCCGGCGCCGGTCGTCGCCGTCCGCCACGGTGCCGCGCACGGCGGCGGGCACGGCGGCGGCAACCTGGAGTTGACCCTCGCGGGCGTCTCGTTCGCGTGGGCCATGGCGGCCCTGGTGCTGGGCTGGCTCGTCTACGTGCGGCGGCCGCGACTGCCGGAGCAGGCGCGTGCGTGGTTGCACGGCGTGCCGCATAAGCTGCTGAGCCACAAGTACTACGTGGACGAGATCTACGGCACGGTCGTGTACCGGCCGCTGCAACGGCTGGCCGACATCGTCTGTTTCCGCTGGATCGACCGCGGTCTCATCGACGGGCTGCTGGTCAGCGGGACCGCGGTGCTGACGCTGCTGACGGGATCGGTTCTGCGATTGCTGCAAAACGGCATGGTGCGTTTCTACGCCTGGGTCTTCGTCCTGGGTGTCACCGTGTTCACCGTCTACCTGACCATGACGGCCTAGGAGGGCAAGGGTTTGTCTCTCGTCACCGACCATATCCTCAGCTGGGTCGCGTTCCTGCCGCTGGTGGGCGCGCTCGTGATCCTGCTGACCATGTCCCGCCACGCTGCTGCGTCGTTCTGGACGGCGCTGGCCGTGGCGGTGGGCGATCTCGCGCTGGCTCTGGTGCTCTGGTTCGGCTACGACCCGGCCGCGGGGACCGACCAGTTTGTCGAACGCGTGGACTGGTTCCTCGGCGGCCGCGTCCAGTACCACCTGGCCTGCGACGGCATCAGCCTGGTGCTGGTCATGCTGACGGTGATCCTGGGGCCGCTGGTGTTGCTGTCGACCCGGCGGGCGCTGTCGGCCAGGGTGCCGTTGTTCATGGCCATGTATCTGCTGCTGCAGACCGCCATGCTGGGGACCTTCCTGGCGCGGGACATGCTGCTGTTCTACGTGTTCTGGGAGCTGATGCTCATCCCGATGTACTTCATCATCGGGATCTGGGGCGGACCGCGCCGCATCTACGCCGCCGTGAAGTTCTTCATCTTCACCATGGCGGGGTCGGTCTTCATGCTGGTGGCCATCCTCTTCTGCTGGTTCAAGGCCGGCAGCATGGATCTCGGCATCTGGCTGGAACTGGACCTGACGTCGTCCGAACAGATCTGGCTCTTCGCAGCCTTCGCCCTGGCGTTCGCGATCAAGGTGCCGATGTGGCCGCTGCACACATGGCTGCCCGACGCGCACGTGGAGGCGCCGACGGCGGGCTCGGTCGTGCTGGCCGGCGTGCTGCTGAAAATGGGCACCTACGGTCTGTTGCGGTTCGCGATCCCGCTGTTCCCCGACGCGGCGCTGGCCGCGGCGCCGGTGATGGCGATCCTTGCGGTGATCGGCATCATCTTCGGCGCGCTGGTGGCCTGGGTGCAGACGGACGTCAAGAAGCTGGTCGCGTACAGTTCGGTCAGCCACCTCGGATTCGTCGTGCTGGGACTCTTCAGCCTGACCACGCGCGGCGCGGCCGGCGGCGTGTTCCAGATGCTCGCGCACGGCCTTTCCACCGGCGGGCTGTTCCTCCTGGTGGGGATCATCTACGAGCGGCGCCATACGCGCGAGATGTCCGAGTTCGGCGGCCTGGCCCACGGCATGCCCGCTTACGCCACGCTTTTCATGATCACCATGCTGGCCAGCGTCGGCCTGCCGGGACTCTGCGGTTTCGTGGGCGAGTTCCTGATCCTGCTGGGGACCTTCGGCAGCGACTTGTTGCCGCACGCGCGTCTGCTGACGATCCTGGCGTCGACCGGGATCATTCTCGGCGCGATCTACATGCTCTGGATGTACCAGAAGGTCTTCTTCGGCCCGCGTCGCAACGACAAGAACAAGGGACTGCCCGACCTCAGCCTGCGCGAGTGGCTGGTGCTGGCGCCGCTGGTTGTCTTCATGGTCTGGCTGGGTGTGGCGCCGGGCGTGGTGCTCGACAAGGTCGAGCCCAGCCTGGAGCGTGTGCTCGCGCCGGTGACGGCAATGGCGGAACAGGCGGCGCACGACGACGCACAGGTGCTGCGGATCATCGAACCGGTGGGCGATGAGGCCGGCACCGAGGAGGTGGCGCGATGACGACGCTGCAGAACATCCAGTGGGGCGCACTCCTGCCGTACATCGTCGTCGGCGGCGGCAGCTTGCTGGTGATGCTGGTCGACGCGTTCGTCCGCACGCTGCGCAAGGATCACCTCAACGCGCTCTGCGCGCTGATCTATATCGGCGCCGCGGTGGCCCTGATCGCGGTTCGGCCCGAGCCGGGACCGATCCTGGGCGGGATGCTCACCGTCGGCCTGTACACCGACTTCTTCAACGTGCTGCTGCTGGGGATCGGCATGGTCACCACGATCTACGCCAGCGCGGTCTACAGCCAGGACGGCGACTACCAGCCGGAGTTCTATCCGTTGATGCTGCTCGCGGTCCTCGGCATGATGGTCCTCGTGGCGGCGAGCGACCTGCTCACGCTGTTCCTGGGCATCGAGGCGATGAGTCTGGCGGTCTACGTCCTCGCCGCCGGTCGACACGGCCATGTCCGCAGCAGCGAGGCCGCACTCAAGTACCTCCTGCTGGGCAGCTTCGCCTCGGCGTTCCTGCTCATGGGCATGGCGCTGCTCTACGGGTACGCCGGCGGCACCGGATACGCGGCCGTGGCCGCCGCGCGGGACGCCGCGACGGGTTCCGAACTCCTGTTCGCCGCGGGACTGGGACTCATGCTCATCGGATTCGCCTTCAAGGTCGCCGTGGTGCCGTTCCACATGTGGACGCCCGACGTCTATGACGGCGCTCCGGTTCACATCACCGGCTTCATGGCCACCGCCGTCAAGGCGGCGGCGTTCGCCGCGCTGGTGCGGTTCGTCTGGCTGGCGCTGCCGGGCCTGGCGACCTACTGGTCGGGTCTGCTGGCCGTTCTGGCCGTCCTGACCATGACCGCAGGGAACCTCCTGGCCCTGGTGCAGTCGTCGATCAAGCGCATGCTCGCCTACTCGAGTATCGCCCATGCGGGATATCTGATGCTGGGCGTGCTCACGATCCTGGCGCCCGCCGGCAGCGGCAGCGCCGAGATGCAACTCGATGGCGAATCGGTCATCGCGGCGGCGGGCGGAGGCATCCTGTTCTATCTGCTGGGTTACACGTTGATGAACCTGGCGGCGTTCGGCGTGATCAGCCAGCTCGGCCGCGCGGGCGGCGTGGAGGCGGATCAGATCGACCACTACCGCGGTCTGGCGAGCCGACAGCCGCTGGTTGCCGCGGTGATGGCCGTGGCCATGTTCTCGCTGGCGGGAATTCCCGGTACGGTTGGATTCCTCGGCAAGTTCTACATCTTCGAGGCGGTGGTGCGGGCGCATCTCTTGCCGCTGGCGATCTGGGGCGTGATCAACTCGCTGCTTTCGGTCTACTACTACATCCGGGTTGTCGTGGTCATGTACATGAAGGAGTCCGAGACCGAGCCGTTCGACGGGCGGAACTGGGAAACGGCGGTCATGGCCGGGGTGATGGCGATCCTGGTCGTGGCTCTCGGCGTGTTCCCGGCGATCGCGCACAGTCTGGCGCGGCTGGCGTTCGCGAGCATACTGGGCTGAGGTCCGGACACGGGCGTTTCCGGTGACGGCACCGCGGGGGACCGCGGTGCCGTCTCGTTTCAGCACCTTGGGCTATCAACGGCGATTTGGTCCGATGATTTGCATTATTAAGAAGAAATTTACATCCGGATGGTGTATTATACGGGCGTATGCTTCCGCCAACGGGCGAGATGTCCGGTCTCGTCGCTTTCACCAGTCAGGAGGATCCTCCATGCGCAAATTTGCTATCGTCAGTTTCCTGGTTCTCATGGTTGCGGCCGCACAGGCCGGTGTCATCGCCGACATCCAGCAGGGTGTCTACACCGAGGGCGACATGGTCACCGTCGAGAACGCGGTTGTCGTGGTGGCTCGCTATAACGGTGCCTACATCACCGAGCTTCCGGTCGGTCCGTACGCCGGCATCTGGGTCTACACGAACGACGGCAGCCTCCTGCCGGGCGACATCGTGACCGTGACCGGCGAGTACAAGGAGTACTACGACCTGTCCGAGATCGACGCCAGCACGTACGTCATTGGCGCCAGTTGGGCCGTCACCTCGACCGGGCCGATCGTCGACCCCTTCTCCGTGACCGCCGCCGAGGTCCTGGGTGATCCGGAAGCCTACGAGGGCGTCAGCATCTGTATCACCGACGGCATGATCGTCACCGTGGCCGCCAGCACCTACGGCGAGTGGTCGGTCGAGGTGTTGGCCTCCGGTGAGGCCATCGTGATGGACGATTACTGGTTCGATGACACGACTGTCGTCGTGGGCCAGTGCTATGATCACGCTTGTGGCATCTGGGACTACGGTTACGGCGCCTACAAGCTGCAGCCGTTCGCCGATGGCATCGATGTTGTCGAGTGCACGGTTCCCGCCAGCGAGACCAGTTTCAGCGCGGTCAAGGGCCTGTTCCGGTAGACAGGATCCGTTCGCGTCGAGTGCAGGGCCGTCCCCCCGGGGGCGGCCCTCGTCGTTGGTGGCGCTGGCAAGCAGCGAGTCCATGGAGTATGGTCGCCGGGACCGTCAATCGGGAGGACGACCATGGCCACGTATCACACAGTCAACCCCGCCAACGGTGAGATCCTGAAGGAATACACGACCGCGCCCCGCGCCGCCGCGGAGGCGATCCTCGCGGCGGTCCACGCCGCCCAGTCGCGGTGGGCGGGCACGCCCGTGGCCGAACGTGCTGCGCCGGCCGCGCGCCTGGCCGCCATCCTGCGCACCCGCAAGGCGGAGTGGGCGCGGTTGATGACCCTCGAGATGGGCAAGCCCGTCGCCGAGAGCAACGCCGAG
>CAZJMO010000272.1:0-4811 GCA_964547085.1 uncultured Fibrobacteraceae bacterium
GCACCTTCACCAGCGACAACCAGTGGAGCGACTACGTCTTCCTGCACGAGTTCGGCCACCACTTCGCCGGCCTGGCCGACGAGTACTACACCTCGCAGATCGCCTACAACGACTTCTACCCCCGCGACCACGAACCGCTCGAGCCCAACATCACCCGCCTCTTCGACCCCGCCGATCTCAAGTGGCGCGACCTCGTGACGCCCGGCGCGGCCCTGCCCACGCCCTGGGAAAAGGCCGACCACGACATCGCCGATCGCGAGTACCAGCAGGAGCGCAAGCGCCTGAACGACCGCGTCTCGGCGCTGATGCTCGCCGGCGCGCCGGCCGACGAGATCGAGGCGGCCAAGGCGGCGGGCGAGGAACTGTCGCGGTCGCACCAGGCGTGGGTCGACGCCTACTTCGCGCGGAGCGCCTACGACGGCGTGGTCGGCGCGTTCGAGGGCGCGGGCTACTGCAGCGAGGGCATGTACCGCGCGGAACTCGACTGCATCATGTTCTCCAAGGGTCTCAAGCCGTTCTGCGCGGCGTGCCGGCGGGGCATCGAGCGCATGGTCGAGCGCTACGGCGAGTAGGTCCGCAGCGCCTCGATCTCGGCCGCCGTCTTGGGTTTGGGCTTGCCCAGGACCCGCTTGCCGTCGGGCGTGACCAGCACGTTCTCCTCGTTGCGGATGCCGCCGAAGTCGCGCCAGCGGTCGATCTCCTCGAAGACCAGGAATTCGGCGTTGTGCCCCGACGCGCGCCAGATGTCGATCAGCTGGGGGATGAAGTAGATCCCGGGCTCCACCGTCAGCACGAAACCGGGCTCCAGCGCGCGCGCCAGGCGCAGCGACTTCAGGCCGAACTGCGTGCTCTTCGGTTTGCCGCCGTAGCCGACGGACTCCTCGCCGAGATCCTCCATGTCGTGCACGTCCAGACCCATCATGTGGCCCACGCCGCAGGGGAAGAACATGGCGTGGGCGCCGGCCGCGATCGCCTCGTCCAGGTCGCCGCGCATCAGGCCCAGGTCCTTCATCCCGGCGGCGATCGTACGGGCCGCCGTGAGGTGGACCTCGAGGTTGGGTACGCCGGGCGCGACCGCGGCCAGCGCGGCCTCGTGCGCCTGGAGGCAGAGGTCATAGATGATCCGCTGGCGGCCGGTGAACACGGGGTCGACCGGGAAGGTCGACGACAGGTCGCCGGCGTAGTGCCGCGGACCCTCGGCGCCGGCGTCGAGGAGGAAGAGGTCGCCGGACTTCAGGGTGCCGCCGTGGTCGTGGTTGTGGAGCACCGCGCCGCGCACCGTGGCGATCACCGGGAACGAGGGCCGACCGCCGGCCGCCAGCGCGACGCGTTCCACTTCCGCGGCGATCGCCGCCTCGGTCCGGCCCGGCCGCGCCATCCGGATGGCCGCCGTGTGCATGTCCACCGACAGATCCACCGCCTGCTCGATCTCCGCGATCTCCTCGGCGCTCTTGATCGACCGCAGCGCGACCACCGCCTCGATCAGCGGGCGCGACACCGCATCGTCGACCGCGTCGGGCGAATGGTCCAGGAGACCGGCGAGGCGGAGGCGGTTGCTGCTGCGGTAGGGCGGCAGCGCGTGGATCGTGCGGCCGGTCGTACACGCCTTGCCGACGATCTCGTCCAGCGCGGCCGCGGGCCTCACGTCGTCGATGCCCGCCTGCTCGGCCAGCGCAGCGAGCGTGGGACGATCGCCCATCCAGACGATGTCGTCGATCGTCAGCTCGTCACCGAAGAGGGTGGTCGAGCCGGCGTCGAGGTCGAGAACGACGGCGAGGTCGGGCAGGTCCAGACCGGCAAAATAGAGGAACGTGCTGTCCTGCCGGAACGGGTAGGTGTTGTCGGCGAAGTTCATGGGGCTCTCGGTGTTGCCGAGCAGCAGCACCAGGCCCCGGTCCATGTGCGCGCGCAGGTCGGCGCGGCGGGTGACGTAGGTGGCGGCGGGAAACATGGCGGGTCCTCTCCTCTGGAATGCGGGTCGGATACTCTCGACATCGGACGTTCATCTAGGCCGTGGTCTCGACCAGGAACCCCACGATCGAGACGAAACACGAGGTCGGTGCGATGTCAATCCGCGAGACGACGAGACGGCGCGGTTCGGGACGCCAGACATAAGCGACAAAATGCGCGATATCACACAATACCTCCTTGTATTTAATTGCAACTGTATCTGAACGATGGCTGTGTACTATATAAACCTGGCCGCGACAAGACGACAAGGCCTTGTAGCGGAGCGAGTTAACCGCTACACGCAACCCATGTATCTTGCCGTGTATTCTTCAAGAGAAAAAAATCCCGTTAAATTGTTGACAGTGCCGCCGGCGCGAACCACTTTCCTGCCAGACCAGAATACCGCAACGAATCAGCCAGGGAGTCCGACATGACTCGAAATCCTCGCACATCAGCCCCCTCGCGCTCCATCCGGCGCCTGCCTCTCTATCTGGCAGACCTGCGACGCTTCCATGAAGCCGGCGAGGAATGGGCTTCCACCACGCGACTGGCCGAAGGCCGCGGCCTCGATCCCACGCAGGTCCGCAAGGACCTCGCCCTGACCGGCGCATCCGGACAGCGCAAGCTGGGCTACCGCGTGGCGCCGCTCATCACCTACATCGAGGAATTCCTCGGCTGGCACCGCGAGCGCGACGCCTTCCTGGTCGGCGCCGGTCACCTCGGCTGCGCGCTGCTGGGCTTCCAGCCGCCGTCTCGACCCGGCGTCAAGATCGTGGCGGCTTTCGACGCGGATCCCGAGAAGGTCGGGCGCGTCGTTCGCGACCGGCAGGTGCTCGCCCTGGACAAGCTCATCGACCTCGCCCGCCGCATGGAGGTCCGCGTCGGCATCATCGCCACGCCGGACGCCGGCGCCCAGGACGTCGCCGATCATCTCGTGGCCGGCGGCATCCGCGCCATCTGGAATTTCAGCACCGTGACCCTGGACGTTCCCGCGAACATCGTCGTCGAGAACGTGGACCTACGCGGCAGCCTGGCGCTGCTGTGCACCCACCTGCAGGAGACGCTCGCCGCCGAGGGCGAAGTCGTCATCGTGGAGGACTAGCATGACCACAGCCGAGGCGATGGCGCACAAGCGCCAGTTCGAGAAAGTCTGCGAGATCATCGACGAGCACGGCCGCGACCCGCGGCGGCTCATCCCCATCCTCCAGGCCGGCCAGGAGGAGTCCCGGTACCTGCCGGAGAAGGTCCTGTCGTTCGTCGCCACGGCGCTGGGCATTCCCGCGGCGCGGGTCTACGGCGTGGCCACGTTCTACGCGCACTTCTCCCTGGTGCCCAAGGGCAAGCACGTGATCCGCATCTGCGACGGCACGGCCTGCCACGTCCGCGGCTCGCACGACGTTCTCGACGCGGTCCGGGCCGAGCTGCATCTGGACCGCGACCACGTGACCACGCCGGACATGCTCTTCACCGTGGAGACCGTCTCCTGCATCGGCGCCTGCGGCCTGTCGCCGGCGATGGTCGTGGACGATCAGATCCATGGCCTGCTCACTCCGGACAAGGCTCTCGACATCGTTCGCAAGGTCCGTGAAGACGAGGAGGTCGGCGCATGAGTACCCACGAATCCGTCCAGCCGGTGGACCTCGTGACGCTGGCCGCCGAGTACCACGCGCTGGCCGACACCACCAGCCGCAGGATCGTCGTCTGCGCGGGCACCGGCTGCATCGCCAACGGCTCGCTGAAGGTGCACGCGGCGCTGGTCGACGCTGTGAAGGCGCACGGCCGGGACGTCGTGGTGTCGCTGCGGCGGGAGCACGAACACGAGCACAAGGACGGCGCCGTCCACGTCTCCGAGAGCGGTTGCCAGGGCTTCTGCCAGATGGGCCCGCTGGTCTCGATCGAGCCCGACGGCATCCTCTACGTCAAGGTCAAGCCCGAGGACGCCGAGGACAGCGTCGCCGGCACCCTGCCGGGCGGCGAACCGGTGGAGCGCCTCCTGTATCGCGCGCCGGACAACGGCCGTGTCTGTCACGGGCCGGCCGACATCCCGTTCTACCAGCTCCAGACCCGCCACGTGCTGCGCGAATGCGGGCACATCGACCCCGAGGACATCCGGGAGTACGTCGCGCGCGGCGGCTACGGCGCCGCGGAGAAGGCGTGGCTCCGGCTGTCACCGGAAGCGGTCTGCGACGAGATCCTGGCCGCGGGTTTGCGCGGGCGCGGGGGCGGCGGTTTCCCGACCGGCCGCAAGTGGCGCTTGACGCTGGACCAGCCGGGCGAGCACAAGGTCGTCATCTGCAACGGCGACGAAGGTGATCCCGGTGCGTTCATGGACCGTTCGGTCATGGAAGGCAATCCCCACAGCGTGGTCGAGGGCATGCTCATCGCGGCGCGCGCCGTGGGTGCCGACAGCGGTGTCGTGTATGTCCGGGCCGAGTATCCGCTGGCGGTGCGGCGCATGCGGGGAGCCGTCGCCGATGCGGAGGAACTGGGCCTTGTCGGCGACGATGTCCTGGGCACCGGCCGGCCGTTCCGGCTCGAGGTCATGGAGGGCGCCGGCGCGTTCGTGTGCGGAGAGGAAACTGCGCTGATGGCGTCGGTCGAGGGTCGGCGCGGCATGCCGCGGCCCAAGCCGCCGTTCCCGGCCGAGAGCGGTCTGGGTGGCCTGCCGACGGTGATCAACAACGTCGAGACGCTGGCCTCGGTGCCGCTGATCATCCGCGACGGGGTGCAGGAATTCCGCAAGCTTGGCACCCCGGAGTCGCCGGGAACCAAGACCTTCGCGCTGACCGGCCACGTCGCCAACACCGGCCTGATCGAGGTGCCGTTCGGCACGACCCTGCGCGAGATCGTCTACACCATCG
>CAZJMO010000273.1:0-3621 GCA_964547085.1 uncultured Fibrobacteraceae bacterium
GCCTACTACTACGTCGTGACCGCGCTGGACGGCTCGTCGAACGAGGCGGCCCAGAGCGCCGAGGCCTCGGCCACGCCCGCGGGCGGCGGCACCGGCGGCGATCCCGCCGCGTGGATCAACGAGTTCCACTATGACAACGACAGCACCGACGCCGGCGAGTTTTTCGAGATAGCCGGCACCGCGGGCCTGAGCCTCAGCGGATGGACGGTGTACGGCTACAACGGCAACGGTGGCGTGGTCTACGACACCGAGGCCCTGTCCGGCACGCTGCCCGACCAGTCGGGCGGCTTCGGCACGCTGAGCTTCGCCATGGTCGGGATGCAGAACGGCAGCCCCGACGGCTTGTGTTTGGCCGACGACACGGGCGCCGTCGTGATGTTCATCAGCTACGAGGGCCAGATCACCGCGACGGACGGTGTGGCGGCCGGCCTGACCTCGACCGACGTCGGCGTCAGCGAGCCGACTACTTCCCCCCTCGGTTGGTCGCTGCAGCTGGGCGGCACCGGTTCGGCCTACGCCGATTTCACCTGGCAGTCGCCGGCCGACGACACGCCCGGCGCTGTGAATAACAGCCAGACCTTCGTCGGCGCACCGACCAACGAGGCGCCCGTGGCCGAAGCGAACGGTCCCTACAGCGGCAGCGTGGGTGCGGTCATCGCGTTCAGCTCGGCAGGCTCGACCGACTCCGACGGCACGATCGTCAGCTGGGCCTGGACCTTCGGCGACGGCGGCACGAGCACGCTCGAAAATCCGACCTACGCCTACGCGTCGGCCGGCAACTACACCGTGACCCTGACGGTGACCGACGACGCCGGCGCCACCGACAGTGATACCGCTTCGGCCGCGGCCGTCGACACGACGCCGCCGGCCGCCCCGACCGGACTGGGTGCGACCGCGGGCGATGCCGCCGTGGATCTGGACTGGAACGACAGCGGCGAAGGTGATCTGGCGGGCTACACGGTGTACCGCGCTACGACCGCGGGCGGACCGTACACCGCACTGAATGGCACCCTGCTGGGTGTGAGCGCTTATACCGACAATGCGGTCACGAACGGCACGACGTACTACTACGTCGTCAGCGCGACGGACGGCGCGGACAACGAGTCGGGCATCAGCGCCGAAGCGAACGCCCTGCCGTTTGCCATCGGCGGCGGCGACGCCGACGTGTGGATCAACGAGTTCCATTACGACAACGACGGCACCGATACCGGCGAGTTCTTCGAGATCGCCGGTTTGGCGGGTACGTCGCTGGCCGGCTGGTCGGTCGTGGGCTACAACGGCAGCGGGGGCGTGGTGTACGACACGGAGGCGCTTTCGGGTACCCTGCCGGTGACGATGGGCGACTACGGCGTCCTGTCCTTCAACATGGTCGGGATGCAGAACGGCAGCCCCGACGGCCTGGCCCTGGTCGACGGCACGGGCACGGTCGTGCAGTTCATCAGTTACGAGGGTGTGATCGTGGCCACTGACGGCCCCGCGGTCGGCACCAGTTCGGTGGATATCGGCGTCAGCGAACCGACCACTTCGCCGGTCGGCTGGTCGCTGCAGCTGGCGGGCACGGGCGAGACCTACGCCGACTTCACGTGGCAGGCCCCTGCCGCCGCCACCTCCGGCGATGTGAACAACGGCCAGACCTTCCCCGGCGTACCGGTCAATGAAGCTCCGGTGGCCGAGGCCAACGGTCCGTACAGCGCCGACGAAGGTGTCGCGATCGCGTTCAGCTCGGTCGGATCCTACGACAACGACGGCTCGATCATCAGCTGGGCGTGGGACTTCGGTGACGGCGGCACGAGCACGGATGCCAATCCGTCCTACGCCTACGCGGCCGAGGGCAGCTACACCGCTACTCTGACGGTGACCGACGATCAGGGCGCTACCGACAGCGACACCGCTCCGGCCACGATCACGGCTGTCGTCGCACAGCAGTTGATGCACGTTGACGGCGTAGTGGCCACGAGCCAAGTCATCGGACGCAAGGAGTATGGTGAAGCGGCTGTCACGGTCGTCGACGACCAGGGCGCTCCGGTCTCCGGCGTCACCGTGACCGGCACCTTCAGCGGCGGCCTGCGCGGCACGTACTCGGCAGTCACCGGCGCCGACGGCGTGGCCTACGTGGCCAATCCCAAGGGCGGCAAAGTGGGCCTGAGCTTCACGTTCTGCGTGGATGATCTCAGTCTCTCGGGCTGGACCTACGACAGCGGCGCGAACGTGATGACCTGCGGCAGCAATTGATCCGCGTTACATCGCACGAGCGAGAGCCCCCCGGATGCATTCCGGGGGGTTTTTCTCTTCGTGATCCGGCTGCCGCCCGGCGGCCGATTTGACAGTAGAACTTCAATCCTGTAGGCTCGACCGGTGGGATGATGTTTCGACTCGTCGTATTCGATCGTCTGGGGGAGGACCATGAAATACTTTGCGCTTCTGTTGTTGCTGTCCGTCGCGACCTCGGCCGGCGCCGTCATCGACCCGGACCCCGACCAGATGGGCCTCTACTTCGATCCGGCCGGGAATTCGGTCTGCACCACTTCCGAATTCGCCCATGTCGTACCGCTCTATGTTCTCTACACGAAACCGACGCTGCCCGAAATCCGCGGCTTCGAATGCACGATCACCCTGGGCGCCAGTGGTACGGTCCTCTCCATTCTCACGAACGAGACCTATCCGGTCGAAGCCCTGAACCTCGCTTCGCACTCGATCTATGAGTACGGATTCATTGTCGGCTTCGAACAGCCCGTACCCACGGCACCGGTCACTCTGCTGGCTCAGCTGGATGTAATCTACTTGCAAGAGGAACCGCTGCAACTCCATCTCGGTCCGGCCGTGCCGGCTTCGCTGGGGTCGCAGTGGCCGGTCATCCTGGCCGGCGACTACTCGCTGCTGCCGGTGGGCGTCTCGGCGCCCGACGGTCCGGCCGCGCTGATCAACGCGCCCGAATGCACCGTCGTGGACACCGACCCGACGCCGTGGGGCGCGGTCAAGGCCATGTATCGTCTGGCCCCGGCAGAGGAGGAATAGCGATGGACAAGATCATGAAATCCGCCGTGACCCTCGCGTTCCTGCTACTGGTTTCGACCCCGGCTCTCGCGGCGGGAATTCCGGATCTGGACAATTCGATCGTGACCTGGGCCTATCAGGGCGGCGAGACGTTGTCGCTGATGAACCTGCCCGACGGCAGCGGCCACGGTTTCACCCAGGCGTTGTTGCCCGGGACGCCCGACGGCAGTGCGCCGGCCTTCGTCGACGCGACGATCACGCTGACCATGCTCGACGGCTCGTTTACGCCGGTCGCCCACTTCCCCTTCGAGGACCTGTGGCTCGAATCGGCGGACGGCGGCATGCGCGCCTGCCTCGGCGGCACCTGCGCCGACGCCAATACCGACATGAACGGCGAGACGACCTGGCGCTATCCGCTGCAGGCCGGCGGTTGGAGCGAGGGGCCGATACTGGTCCTGATCAACGGCGACGCCCTGGACGAAGGCTCGCTGCCGCTGAAGGTGAACAGCCCCGACATCGACGGCAGTTCCGTCGTGGATCTCGCCGACGTGGGGCGGTTCGCGAGCGACTACTTCACCAGTTACGACTATCGCTCGGACTTCAACTACGACGGCGTGTTGAACCTGG
>CAZJMO010000273.1:3631-4793 GCA_964547085.1 uncultured Fibrobacteraceae bacterium
GGCGGATGTCGGGTACCTGGCGATGGGGTTGCGGAGCGCCTGTCCGTAGGCTCACCGAGAACCCGGAAGAGAACCGAAATGAAAACCGCGATGATGATCATTGTCCCTGTGCTGCTGGTCGCCGTGGCCGCCGGACTCTGGTATCTGCGTTCGCTGGGCGGAGTGCAGGAAGCGCAGTCGCAGGAGCCCGGCGCATCCTTCTACGGGCAGAGCACGCGCACGCTCGCGGGGGAACCGGTCGAGCTGTCCGAGTACCGGGGCAAGGTGGCGCTGGTCGTGAACGTGGCCAGCAAGTGCGGCCTGACACCGCAATACGAGGGACTGGAAAGGCTGTACGATGAGCTGGCGCCGCGCGGTTTCGTGATCCTGGGCTTCCCCAGCAACGACTTCATGGGACAGGAGCCGGGCACACCGGCCGAGATACGCGAATTTTGCTCCGTGAACTACGGCGTCAGCTTTCCTCTCTTCGAGAAGGTGAAGGTCAAGGGCGAGCAGAAGTGCGATCTGTATCGCCTGCTGACGGCAGAGCTGGACGAACCGGACTGGAACTTCACCAAATATCTGGTTGATCACCGCGGAGCGGTGGTGGCCCGCTTCGGCCCGCGCACGAAGCCCGGCGACGCGGCGTTGCGGGCGCGGATCGAAGAGCTGTTGCGTGCGGCCGGCGAAAAATGAGGACGGGGCCTTTGCGGCCCCGCCCCGTCCCCTCCACCTCTTTCGAGGATCAGGCCCTCTTCTTCTGCGTCACCAGCGATACGACGATCAGCGTCAGGAAGCTGAGCGGAATCGAGATGATGCCCGGTTGCCCGAGCGGATGCAGCGCGTCGGCCGCCGTCTTGCCGTACGGGCCGGCGAACATCGCCGGGCCGGTCAGGATGATGCCCAGCGCCGCGACGATGCCCACGATGATCGAGGCCACGATGCCGTGCGACGTTGTCTTGGGCCAGAACAGCAGCATCAGGATCGCCGGCAGGTTCGCCGACGCCGCGACCGCGAAGGCCCAGCCCACCAGGAAGCTGACGTTCACCCCGCGGAAGACGATGCCCAGGACAATCGCGATGATGCCGACACCGAAGGCCGCGACCTTGCCGGCCTTCACCTTCTGGTTCTCGGTCATCTTCATGCCGGCATAGCGGTCCATCAGATCGTGGGCCACGGCGCC
>CAZJMO010000274.1:0-4788 GCA_964547085.1 uncultured Fibrobacteraceae bacterium
ATGTCGATTCCGATTCCTGTGATCGTTGGCGGTGGACCGGCGTCGGCGACGATGTTTCTGGCGTCGGTATCGGTTTGTTTGCAACAAGATGGGTGCATGGAAAACCTCGACCGCAATGCTATCTGATTTGGAAAGAACAAGTCAAGACGAAAGTGGAGTAAGCATATCCGCTTACGTTCAATAAAGAAAACAGGCCCCGGAGAACCGGGGCCCGTGGTCGAATCGATCGGCGGTGATCAGACGGGTGTCAGCACGCCCGCGACGCAGGCGGTGAGCCAGGATGCGAACGCGCCGGCGAACATCGCCTTGAGGCCGAGGCGGGCGAGGTCGCTGCGCCGTTCGGGGGCCATGGCGCCGATACCGCCGATCTGGATCGCCAGGCTCGAGAAGTTGGCGAAACCGCAGAGCGCGTAGGTTCCGATGACCACGCTGCGCGGTGAAAGCGCACCCGAGTTCGCGGCGTTGATCAGTTCGATGTAACCCACGAACTCGTTGATCGCGATCTTGGTGCCCAGGAGGTTGCCGAAGGTGCGGGCCTCCTCCCACGGGATACCCATGGTCCAGGCCAGCGGTGCGAACACGAAACCGAAGATCTCCTGCAGCGACGTGCCGACCCAGCCCAGCGCGTAGTTGACCATGGCCACCAGCGCGATGAAGGCGATGAGCATGCCGCCCACGTTGAGCGCGAGCTTGACGCCGTCGGTGGCACCGGCGGCGGCGGCTTCGAGCACGTTGGCGTGTTCGCGCTTGAAGGTGACCTGCGCCGAGTCGGCGGTCTGCGATTTCTCGGTCTCCGGCAGCATGATCTTGGCCATCACCAGCGCTGCGGGCGCCGACAGCACGCTCGCGGTCAGCAGGTGCCCGGCGTCTATGCCGAAGCGCACGTAGGCGGCCATGACGCTGCCTGCGACGGTCGCGAAACCGCCTACCATCACCGCCATCAGTTCCGAGTTGGTCAGGCTGGGCAGATAAGGCCGGATCACGACCGGCGCCTCGGTTTGGCCGACGAAGATGTTGGCGGCCACGCTGAGGGTCTCTGCGCCGCTGGTCTTCATGGTCTTGCGCATGACCCAGGCGATGCCCTGGATCAGCCGCTGCATCACGCCCAGATGGTAGAGGACGCCCATGAGGCTGCAGAAGAAGATGATGATCGGCAGCACATGGATCGCGAACACCAGGCCCAGCGTGACGGGCTCACCCGACGCGGGGTCGATCGCCTGCCACCAGCTCGATCCGGCGGCGAGGTGCTCGGTGTACTGCGGCGCGGTGCGGAAGAGCGGGCCGAAGACGAACTCGGCGCCGGGATCGGTGAACGCCAGGAGTTGCAGGACCACGCTGCGCAGCCCGCGGAAAGCCGCCTGGCCCCAGTCGGTGCGCAGCAGGATGACCGCGAAACCGAGTTGCAGGCCCAGGCCCCAGAGAACCGTGCGGCGGGGGAAGAGTCGGCGATGGCTGCTGAAGGCCCAGGCGAGGGCCAGGAGCACCAGGATGCCGAGGACGGAGACGAAGTTGGCGGTCAAGGTGGCCTCCGGCAGGGTTCGAGGTGGAATCGGAGTGGCATTCTAGCGGTGCGGACAGTGGTTGCGCCACCTCCAATTCCGTCGATAGGCCCTGAACGGCTCTCGTCATGGGCCTGCCGTTGACAGATTCGACCCTCCCGGATACTTTTCGCGCATGCCACACCGCAACGCAAATCAGCTGCCTCCGGTCATCATCGGGGTCGCCGGCGGCTCGGGCTCCGGCAAGACTACTGTTGCCGAGCGCGTACGCGATTCGGCGCCCGGACGCACGGTCGCGATCCTCCATCACGATTCCTACTACTGCGACAACGCCCATCTGTCGCCCGAGAATCGGACGCGGATCAACTACGACCACCCCGACGCCTTCGAGACCACGCTCCTGGTCCGGCATCTGGAGGACCTGCCCAAAGAGCTGCCCGTAGACGTTCCGATCTACGACTACGTCACCCACAGCCGCACCGCCGTGACCCAGCGCATCGAGCCGGCGGACATCGTCTTCATCGAGGGCATCCTGGTGCTCGAGAACGAGGAACTGCGTTCGCTGATGGACATCCGTCTCTACGTCGACGTGGACGCCGACGAGCGTCTGATCCGCCGTCTGCAGCGCGACATCGCCGTCCGCGGCCGCAGCCTCGAGTCGGTGGTCCGCCAGTACCGCGAGGTCGTGCGGCCCATGCATCTGCAGTTCGTGGAACCGAACAAGCGCCATGCCCACCTGATCATTCCGGAGGGTGGACACAACAAGGTCGCCATCGACCTGATCACCACCAAGATAGCCGAGATCCTCAGGGCGCGGCGACGCTGGCGCGAAGAGCGCCCGGCGGCGACCGCGGGATCGAACGGAGACGACACGTGACATTCGACGACCAGGATTATCTGCGCCGCATCTCCATTCTCGACCGCGTGCTCATCAGTTCCGAGGAGTTGGGCCAGCGCTGTCGGCAACTCGGCAACGAGATCAGCCGCGATTACGCGGACTCGACACCGGTGCTCGTCTGTATCCTCAAGGGCGCCTACGTTTTCCTGGCCGACCTGACGCGCTGCCTCAGCATCGAGCACGAGGTGGACTTCATGGCGGTCTCGAGCTACGAGGGCGGCACCAAGTCGACGGGCGTGGTGCGGATCGTCAAGGACCTCAAGACCAACATCACGAACCGCGACGTGATCATCGTCGAGGACATCGTCGACAGCGGTCTGACGTTGAACCACCTCACCGAGATGCTGCAGACCCGCGGGCCGCGCAGCATCCGGATCTGCACGCTGCTGGACAAGGCGGCCGGGCGCATCAAGCCCATCGATGTGGACTACCGGGGCTTCGAGATCCCCAAGGAGTTCGTGGTGGGATACGGCCTGGACTACGAGGAGAAATTCCGAAACCTGCCGTTTGTCGGGGTCTTGCGCCCCTGATACGGTCGGCGTGCACGGGGCCCTTCGGGGCCCCTTTTCACAGGTGTTGGCAGCGGTGGCCGGTGCGGTCGCCCGGAACCGGAACCGGAGGCAGGCTGATGAACAAGGATCAGACGAACGCCGGCGATGTTATTCCCGAGGGCCTGACCTTCGACGACGTGCTGCTGGTGCCTGCGTACAGCGAGGTCGTGCCCTCGGAGATCGATACGACGACCCGACTGACCAGTACGATCGAGTTGAAGGTGCCGTTCCTCTCGGCCGCCATGGATACGGTGACCGAGTCGGAGATGGCGATCGCCCTGGCGCGCGCCGGCGGTATCGGCGTGGTGCACAAGAACCTGGACCCGAAGGCACAGGCGGCGCAGATCGAACGCGTCAAGCGCAGCGAGTCGGGCATGATCACCGAGCCCATCACCATGGGGCCGGACGAGCCGATCAGCGAGGCCCTGAGCCTCATGGCGCACTACAAGATCTCGGGCGTGCCGATCACCATCGGCGAGAAGCTCGTGGGGATCCTGACCAACCGCGACCTGCGCTTCGTCCGGGACACCAGCCGCCCGATCCACGAGGTCATGACCAGCAGCAACCTGGTGACCGTGCAGGTGGGCACCACGCTCGGGGATGCAGCCGCGAAGCCGCCCGCGCACCGTACCGAGAAGCTGCTGGTGGTCAACGACGCGGGCGAACTACGCGGCCTGATCACGGTCAAGGACATCCAGAAGAAGCTGGACTATCCGCTGGCCAGCAAGGACGAGTTCGGCCGCCTGCGCGTGGCCGCGGCCGTCGGCGTGGGCGCCGACACCATGTTGCGCGCCGACCTGCTGGTGGACGCCGGCGTGGACCTGCTCTGCGTCGACACCGCCCACGGCCATTCGCGGAACGTCCTGGACGTGGTCGCCGCGCTCAAGAAGAAGTATCCCTCGCAACAGGTCATGGCCGGCAACATCGCCACCGCGGACGCGGCGCGGGCGCTCATCGACGCCGGCGCGGACGCGCTGAAGGTGGGCATCGGGCCGGGCTCGATCTGCACGACCCGCGTGGTGGCCGGCGTGGGCGTGCCGCAGATCTCCGCGATCCGCGACGTGGTGTCGGTGGCGGGTCCGACGGCCGTGTCGGTCGTCGCCGACGGCGGCGTGCGCTACAGCGGGGACGCGGCCAAGGCCATCGCCGTGGGCGCCGATTGCGTCATGATGGGCGGCCTGCTGGCGGGCACCGACGAATCGCCGGGCGAGACGGTCCTCTTCGAGGGACGCGTCTACAAGACCTATCGCGGCATGGGTTCGTTGGCGGCGATGCAGCTGGGCAGCAAGGACCGCTACTTCCAGGGCGACATCGAAGACGCCGACAAGCTGGTGCCGGAGGGTATCGAGGGCCGCGTGCCGTACAAGGGTCGCGCCCGCGACGTCCTCTACCAGATGGTCGGCGGACTCCGCTCCGGCATGGGCTACTGCGGCTGCGGCACGATCGCCGACCTGCATGCGCGGGCGCGGTTCGTGCGCACGACCGCCGCCGGCATGGCGGAGTCGCATCCGCACGATGTGCAGATCACCAAGGAAGCGCCGAACTACGGCAAGCGGCGCTGATCGTCCGGTCGCCGGCTCACTGGGAGGCGAAGACGCGCTGGAGCAGTTCCGTCGTGCGACGGAGAGGATCCTGGCGGATCTTCGCCTCTTCCTGTCCCAGCACCGTGAATAGTCCGTCCAGCGCGTGCGTCGTCACGTAGCCGACCAGATCCAGGTCCGGCATGTCGACCAGCGGCAGGGCGGCCGCCCGTGCGACCAGAGTCTCGTAGTCGCTGTACCCGCCGACCGTGCGCAGCGTGGGCTCGACGATGGGCCGATAACGGGCTGCCAGGGCGGCG
>CAZJMO010000275.1:0-4764 GCA_964547085.1 uncultured Fibrobacteraceae bacterium
CGCCGCGTTCGCCGCGTTCGCCGCGTCCGCCGCGCCCGGACGATCCGTCGCCGGATCCGTTGCCGACGCCGCCGTCGCTGGTGGCCAGTTCTTTTTCCAGTTCGTCGCCGTTGTGGCTGAAAGCCATCAGTTCTCCTCGCAGAGTCTCCGGACACTTTTCGGCAGGGGCGCGATACGCCGTCGTTCGTAGTCGAAGCAGGCCATGCCGGTTTCAGCCACGGCGATCAGGGCTTCGTCGCCGCAGCGAGTGATCCGATAGAAGAAGCGGAAGCCCGTGTGGGCCGCCTCTGCCATGGCGACCTCGATCTTGAGGCGGTCGCCGGCAAAGGACTCGCCGCGGTACTGAACCGCAGCATCGGTCATGATCAGACCCGGGCCCGCGCAATCCTTTTCGCTCCAGCCGTATTCGGCCAGCAGCGCGATGCGCGCTTCCTGAAGCAGTGCGAGGATCCGATCGTTACCGAGATGGCCGCCGTAGTTGAGGTCGGTGACCCGGACGGTCAACTCGGTACAGAAAGGGTAAGCAGAACAAGGGGTCAATTGCAAGCGCGGCATGCAAGAGCTCCGATTCTTTTTGAGGAATCGCCGGGAGAGACGGGTGGGATTCTAGCAGTGTCAGACGGGATCCCGCCACCGGCAAACGTCGCTGTGACCGGTGGCGGGGCGTCGTTTCACGGGCAGCCTTCGACCTCGTGCAGGCTGGTCAGGCAGTCGAGTTGTGCGAGGACCTCGAGCAGGGTCGTGCCGGTGGCCTCCTCGTAATCCGAGCCGCGGTGCGCGCGGGCGATCCAGGTCAGCCCCCAGTTCACCGCCCACTGGTTGTCGCGCATGCGGGTCAGGTGCGGGTCGGACCGGCCGCAGCCGCCGGCGGCCAGGGTGATGATGGTCTGGAAGGTGGTGCGCAGGACGTCGATGTCGTCGTCTGCGATGTCCACTCCGTCGGGCAACTCGACCTCGATGACGTGTGTCTGGTTCATGGCTTGTTCCTTCCGCTGGTTGCGGTGGCCGTCACTTGCCGAATCGGGCGATGATCTCCTGCTTGCCGAGGCCGCCGATGCCGTACTTCTTGGCGACCTTTCCGAACGCGGCCAGTCCGGCGTCCAGGTGCTGCCGCGTGTGGGCCGCCGAGAGCTGGGTGCGGATGCGCGCCTGGCCCTGCGCCACGACCGGGAAGAAGAAGCCGACGACGTAGATGCCCTCGTCGTAGAGGTCGCGGGCGATGTCCTGGGCCAGCCGGGCGTTGAAGAGCATCACCGGCACGATCGGGCTGTCGCCGGGCTTGAGCACAAGACCGATTTTCTGCAGGCCGTCGCGCCAGTAGCGCGTGTTCCACTCGAGCTGGTCGCGGCGTTCGGTGTCGTCGAAGACCAGGTCCAGCACGCGCAGGACGCCGGCGACGATCATCGGCGCGACGGTGTTGGAGAACAGGTAGGGGCGCGCCTTCTGGCGGCACATCTGGACCAGCTCGCGCCGACCGCTGACGCAGCCGCCCGACGCGCCGCCGAGGCCCTTGCCGAGAGTGGTGGTGATGAGATCGATCTTGCCCATGACGCCGCAGTGCTCGTGGGTGCCGCGGCCCGTCCTGCCGATGAAGCCGGAGGCGTGGGAGTCGTCGACGCAGACCATGGCGTCGTAGGTCTCGGCCAGGGCCACGATCTCGTCGAGCCGGGCGAGGTCGCCGTCCATGGAGAAGACGCCGTCGGTGATGATCAGGCGGATGCGCTTGTCGCCGTGTTCCTCGAGCTTGGACTCGAGGTGTTTCATGTCGGAGTGCTTGTAGGTGTCGCGCATGGCGGGGCAGAGCCGCATGCCGTCGACGATCGAGGCGTGCACGAGGCGGTCGGCGATCATGACGTCGTCGGGGCCGAGGAGCGCCTCGAAGACGCCGGCGTTGGCGTCCATGCACGACGGGAACAGGAGCGTGTCCTCGGTGCCGAGGAAATCGGTGAGGCGCTGCTCGAGTCGGAGATGGATATCCTGGGTGCCGCAGATGAAGCGGACCGACGACATGCCGAAGCCGTGGGTGTCGAGGCCGTCCCGCGCCGCGGCGACGACGTCCGGATGGCTGGAGAGGCCGAGGTAGTTGTTGGCGCAGAAATTCAGGACGTGGCGCTGCTCGGCGCCGGCGGGGTACTCCACGTCGATGGCCGCGTCCTGCGGGCCGAGAATGGAGCGTTCCTCCTTGAAGAGACCGGCCTCGCGCAGGCTGTCGAGGCTGTCGCGGTAGGCTGCGCGGATCTCGGGCGAGTAGACCATGGCGTCTCCTTGCTGGCGGTCGTTCAGACGGGGCGGAACCGATCGACCAGTGCGGCGATGCGGTGGACGGTGTCGAAGGCGTCGGGTGTCGCGTCGCCGTCGGGTATGGCGATGTCGTAGGTCTTTTCCAGGAACCGCTTGAGCGACACCATGGAGAAGGAGTCCACGATGCCGCCGCTGATCAGTTGGGTCTCGCAGGTGACCTCGATGTCGTCGTCCTCCTCGACGTACTCCCTGATCACGTAGTCCAGGATGATCTGCGTCTTGTCGTCCATGGTTCGCTCCTGTCGGGTCGGTTGGGGCGTCAGTCGTTCATCAGCGTGGACAGGTCGCCCACGGGTTCGCCGAATTCCTGCGCGCGCAGGATGCGCCGGATGATCTTGCCGCTGCGGGTCTTGGGCAGCGCATCGACGAACTCGATGTGCTGCGGCATCGCCAGCGGCGACAGCTTCCTGCGGATGAAGTTCATGATATCGAGATCCAGGTCGTCACTGGGATCGAAGCCGGGCTTGAGCGCCACGAACGCCTTGACGACTTCCATGTTGACCGGGTCGGGCGTGGCCACGGCGGCCGATTCGGCGACCGCGGGGTGCTCGAGCAGCGCCGACTCGATCTCGAACGGTCCGACCAGATGGCCGCCGGTGTTGATGACGTCGTCGTCGCGGCCCACGAACCAGAAGTAGCCGTCGCGGTCGATCGAGCCGCGGTCGCCGCAGAGGTACCAGCCGCCCTTGAACTTGGCCTCGTAGCCGGCCTGGTTGTTCCAGTAGCCGCGGATCTGCGACGGCCAGCCGGGCTGCAGCGCGATGATCCCGACCTCTCCGGGGCGCGTGCGCGGCGCGCCGGTCTCGGGATCCACGACCGCGGCCGTGATGCCGGGGAACGGGCGGCCCATCGAGCCGGGTTTGACGGGCATGCCCGGGAAATTGGTGATGACCATGCAGCCGGTCTCGGTCTGCCAGAAGGTGTCGTGGAACGGGCTGCCGAACGCTTCCTGCGACCAGACCACGGCCTCGGCGTTCAACGGTTCGCCGACGCTGCAGAGGTGGCGCAGGGCGGAGAGGTCGTGGCGGCGGACAAGGTCGGTGCCCTCGCGCATGAGCAGCCGGATCGCCGTGGGCGCCGAGTACCATACGGTGACCTTGCGGCGGGCCATGAACTCGTACCAGCGCGCGGCGGAGAAGCCGGCGTCCAGGACGACCTGGGTGACGCCGTTCGACCACGGGCCGATGATGCCGTACGAGGTGCCGGTGACCCAGCCGGGGTCGGCGTTGCACCAGTAGATGTCGTCAGGGCGCAGATCCAGGACCCACTTGGCGGTGATGTACTGCGCGATCAGCGACTCGTGGACGTGCTGGGCGCCCTTGGGCTGGCCGGTGGTGCCGGAGGTGTAGTGCAGGACCGACGGCGTCTCGGCGGTGCTGGGAAAGACGGCGAAGTCGGCGGGGCGCTCGAGGGCGTCGAGGTCGAGGGGCGACTCCAGTTCCTTCAGCGCGGCGCCCGCGCCGTCGACCACGACGATGTGGCGCAGTTCGGGCAGGCGTTCGCGGATGCGGCGGACCTTGCGGACGTGCTTCATCTGGGTGATCACCGCAGCGGTGCCGGCGTTGTCGAGGCGGGTCCAGAGCGAGTCCTCGCCGAACGCGGAGAACAGCGGCTGCACGATGCCGCCCATCTTGAGCACGCCGAGGAACCCGATGTACAGCTCCGGCAGGCGGTCCATGAACAGGCAGATGCGGTCGCCGGGGTCGAGGCCGAGGGCGCGCAGGTGCGCGGCGAAGGCGTCGGAGCGGTGGCGGATCTCGTCGAAGGTGTATGTGCGGTCGTTGCCGTGGCTGTCTTCCCAGATCAGGGCGGGTTTCCGGGCCTGGCCCAGGTCGCAGATCCGGTCGGAGCAATACCAGCCGATGTTGATGGGATCGCCGGGGTGATGGTCCAGTTCCTGCGCGGCCAGCGACCAGTCGAAACCCAGCGATCGCTGCTCGTAGGTGATGCTCTCGGGCATGTCGTCCTCCGTGCCGACCGTGGCCGGCGGTTCACCGCGATGCGACAGCGCAGGCCGCGGCGTAGTCTCGGGTGTGGTCGTAGGACAGGTGGATGCGGCGGATGCCGGCGGCGGCGGCCAGCGTACGGGCGCGGCCGCCCAGGACGACCGCGGGGGGCTTGTGGCCGTCGCCCAGGATCTCGATGTCGTGCCAGAAGGCGCCCCGGCCGTCGGTTGCGGCGAGGGCCTTGATCACTGCCTCCTTGGCGGCGAAGCAGCAGGCGAAGGCGGCTGCCGGGTGCGGGCGGGCGCGGCAGCGGGCGATCTCGTCGGGGGTCAGGGGGGCGGGGATGGGGCCGAGGTCCGAGGCGGTGAGCGCGAGAGTCAGTCGATCGACGTTAACAATGTCGATTCCGATTCCTATGATCGTTGGCGGTGGACCGGCGTCGGAGACGATGTGTCTGGCGTCGGTATCGGTTTGTTTGCAACAAGATGGATGCATGGAAAACCTCGACAGCAATGCT
>CAZJMO010000276.1:0-4730 GCA_964547085.1 uncultured Fibrobacteraceae bacterium
GGGTCTGGCGTTGTTCGCCGGACATCGTGAGGCGGGGCTGTCGGCGATCGGCCTGGGATCGGTCTCGTTGGTGTTGCCGGCGCTCTGGTGTGCGGCGATCCTGGTTTCGAGAGACCCGAAGGTCGTGTCCGCGGCGCTGGTGGCCGCAGTCGGCATTGCCGTCGTCTTGAGCGACGGCGCCACTGGGATGGTCCTCGGCAGCCACGCGCTGGCGGGTGCTCTGGGTGGTCTGGCTTTCGGCCGCCGATGGCGGGTGTTGCCGACCCTGGCACTGGCTGCTGTGGTGCTGATTCCGGGTCTCGTTCTGGATCTCGGCGGAACATCGTATCCCGATGCGGTCGCCGAGGCGAATGACGAGTTGAGGCTCCAGATCGAAGCCGGTCCGCTGGCCGAGATGGAGCCCGATGAACAGGCGACGACACGCGCCGCCATGGATGAGATTTTCGACGGAACATTGACCGTCGTGCGCCGTTTCTGGCCGGCGTTGCTGGCTGGAGGATTCATGATCCAGGCGGCCCTGTTCCTGGTCTTCGGCCGGGGGCTGGCACGCCTGATCGACGCGACCATCCCGCGGCCGACGGCCTGGTCGTTCCATCGCTGGCGAGCCCCGTTCGCGAGCGTGTGGGTTCTGATCGGCGGTCTTGCCCTGAGCCTCGTCGGTTCCGGGCAGGCGGCGATGATCGGCTGGAATGTGGTCCTGGCCGCAGCGGTTCTGCTGATGGTCCAGGGACTGGCGGTTCAGTTCTGGCTCGTCCGACAGGCGTTGCCGTCGGCGGGACAGATTCTGTTCTGGGTCGTGGGGGCTACGCTGTTCGCTCCCGTGATGGTCGGAGGAGGCGCGCTGGTGGGCCTCGTCGACCAGTGGTGGGATCTGCGGCGCCTGCAACGACCGGACGCGACGGACGACGAAGACAAGACCTGAGCGCGGCCTCGCCGCACCGAGTCAAGGTGGTTCATGATGGACGTGATCCTGCTGAAAACCGTGGAGAACCTGGGCGAGATGGGCGAGGTCGTGAGCGTTGCTCGTGGCTATGCCCGCAACTATCTCTACCCCCAGGGTCTGGCCATGGAGGCTTCCGACGGCGCCAAGAAGGTCGTCGCGGAGAAGATGGTTCTCGAGAGCAAGCGTGACCACAAGCGCAAGGATGCCGCCGAGGTGCTGGCCGCCGAGCTGGTGGCCAAGAACCTTTCGGTGACCATCGAAGCCAAGGTGGCCGAGGAGAACAAGCTGTACGGTTCGGTCAACGCCCGTGACATCAGTGTGGCTTTGGCCGCGCAGAAGTCGCTGGAGATCGAACACCAGCAGCTTCTCCTGGACGAGCCGATCAAGGAACTGGGCGAGTACGAGGTTCCCCTCAAGCTGCACGCCGAGGTCCTGGTCAGCGTGAGGGTTGCGGTCACGGCGGCCGAGTAGTCGCTGTACCCACCCCGGTCCCAACCGAGCGAGGTATCATGGCGGCCCACGACATGCGGGGCTTCTGTGTGATCATGGCCGGCGGACGCGGGACCCGGTTCTGGCCTCTGAGCCGGACCGACCGTCCCAAGCAGCTGTTGCCGCTGGTCTCGGATGTCAGCCTGTTGCGCGACACGTACGAGCGTGTCGCGCCGCTGGTTGGCCCCGAGCGCATCCTGGTGATCACCAGCGGCGAATTGGCCGACCCCATCGCCGAGCAGTTGCCCGAACTTCCGGCGGGTCATGTGATTGCCGAACCGGTGGGACGCAACACGGCCCCGTGTGCGGTGCTCGGCGCCGGCCTGGCTGCGCGCCTCGCCGGAGACGTGCCGGTGGCGCTGTTGCCGGCGGATCATGCGGTTCCCGACGGGGATGTCTTCCGAGAACAACTGGCGTTCGCGTTCGCCCGGGCCGAAGCGGTCCGCGGCGTGGTCACGCTGGGTATTCCCCCGTCGCGACCGGAGACCGGCTACGGCTACCTCGAGACCGGCGACTCGCCGACGGGTCAGGCCGATCTCCTGGCCGGTGTCGCCTTCGTCGAAAAGCCCGATCGCGTCCGCGCCGAAGCCTACCTGGCCGGCGGTCGGCATCTCTGGAACAGCGGAATCTTCGTCTGGGACGCCGGCGCTTTCGCCGAGGCCACCGCGCGCCTGGTGCCCGACATCGTGGATTGCCTGGCGCCGGCGGTGGCCGCGCACGGCGGTCCGGCTTTTGCCGCGGCGCTGGCGGACGCGTACGGGTCGTGCCGTGCGGAGTCGATCGACTACGCGGTCATGGAGAAGCTGTCGGGCTTCGAGGTCGTCCGCGCGCGGTTCCGCTGGTCGGATCTTGGAAGCTGGAGCGCCTGGGGCGAACTGGCGTCGGAACTTACGGGCGGCCATCGCGGTTTGGGAGAGGTTGTAAGTATCGACAGCCGGGACAACATCGTTCATGCTCCGGGCAAGACCGTGGCCCTGGTCGGTGTGGAAGGCCTGGTGGTCGTCGATACGGGCGACGCGCTCTTGATCTGCCGGGCGGAAGACGATCAGCGGGTCAAGGAGGTCATCGGCCGCCTCGAGGCCGACGGCCGTGACGATTTGCTCTGAGCCGCCGACCTGCGGCAAGCCGTTCGCGCGCACGGGCCGCGCGATCGGCCACCTCACAGCCCGCAGACATGGAGCATCGCATGAGGCTTCTACGAGTTCTTGCATCGGTGGTCGTTCTGACTGCCGCGATGATGATGGCCGGGTGTCAGGACGAGGCGACCGAATCGTCTCTGCGCCCCGTTTTCGGCAACGGATCTCCCGATCAATCGCGGGTCGTCGCAAGGGTGAACGGCGAGGCCATCACCGAGGACATGCTCGACCTTCGTTTCGATGAACTCGGCAGGCAGGACAAGTTCCGGTTCAAGGGTGACGAGGGACGTCGGATCTTCCTGCGGCAGATGGTCGACGAGATGCTGCGCGTCCGCGCGGCCGAGGAGAGCCAGTACGACCGCGAACCCGCGGTCGCCAGGGTGCTGATTTCGCAGCGGCGGCAGGCGATGGACCTGGCTCTGCGGACCCGCATCGTGGCGGATCAGGAACCGGCGATCGACGCGGTCCGGGCGTACTTCGACGAGCACCGGGAGAACTACAAGCGGCTGGGGACCATGAGCGCCATGCACGTCGAGTGCGAGACCCGCGCGCAGGCCGAAAAGGCCTACAAGATGATCACCGAGGAGAATCGTCCGTTCGCCCACGCGGTGGCCAAGTACTCGATCAACAAGGACACCATGCTCAACGGCGGCGATATGGGCTGGTTCAACCGCGAGGGCTTCATCCCGGGAATCCGGGACAGCAAGGAATTCACGGTCCGGATCTGGGACCTGGAAAACGGCGTCAACGAGCCCCTGGAGTTCGGGGGACACTGGCACGTGGTCAAGGTCGTCGAGCGCAAATACGAGCGTTTGCAGACGCTCGAGGAATCCTACGACCGCGTGGTCCAGGACATGCTGCCGGAATTCCAGCAGACGATCATCGAAACGTGGCTGCGCGACGCCCGCACGGGCGCCGAAGTGGAGTATCTCGGAGAGTTCCGTCCGGGGCACGGCAAGTCCGCCAAGGAATTGCTCGAACGCGCGTACTACGTCAAGGATCCCGTGCAGAAACTGGACGTTCTCGGCCTTCTCCTGGACGACTATCCGGACAGCGAGTACGCCGACGACGCGTTCTTCATGGCCGGTAACGTGGCGCTGGACAACTGGGGCGACCGGCGCAAGGCGTCGTTGTTCTTCAATAGGCTCATCGAGCGGTTTCCCGACAGCGACTACGCCGACGACTCCCGTTACATCCTGCAGAACATGGATAGTCCCGATTTCGTGAACCCGAGCAGCATCGAGGATCTGCGCCGGGGCAAGTGACGGGACGACGAGTTCGGGGCGGGCCGTTGACACGGGCCCGCCCTTTGCTATGGTGCCCATGGCGGCGTTGCACGAGGGAGCCGTTCCAACCCGGGAGGGGATCATGCGTTTCATCCGTATCCTGGCCGTTGCCGCCGTCCTGACGGCGAGCTTCGCGCCAGTGTCCGCGGTCGGGCAAGCCGACGCACCGGTTGCGCCGGCGATCGAACTGGCGGTGGCCGAGATCGGTGTCGGCACGGGCTTCGATCGCGACACGCGCAGCCTGGTGGGAGAAGGCGAGACGTTCCCGGCGGGCACCGCGACGGTCTTCTGCCGATCGCGGATCGTCGGTGCGGCCGAACCGACCACCGTGACCCACGTCTGGTACCACGAGGACAAGACGATCGCGCGTGTCGAATTGGCGGTCGGATCGAGCAACTGGCGCACGTTCTCGAGCAAGGACATGCTCCCGGCGTGGAACGGTCGCTGGGAAGTCAAGGTGCTGGATGCGGCCGGGACCGTGCTGGACAGCGTGGCGTTCACGATCGAGTAGAAAGAAGGCGGGCGTGATCAAGGTCGACGTGGCGGGACTGAGCCTGGACCAACGCACCGAAGCGCCGGTCGTCCTGCTCTATCTGCCGCCCGAGGAGATGTGCCTGCCGATCTGGATCGGGCCGGCAGAGGCGGCGAGCATCGCTCTGGCTCTGCGGGAGGAAACGTTCGCGCGGCCTCTCACGCACGACCTGCTGATGATGGTGATCGACGGACTCGGCGGGCGCGTCGAACGCGTGGTGATCACCGACCAGCGGGACGGTACCTACTACGCGCGGGTTTTCCTGGGGCGGGACCGCGAAGTGGTCGCCGTCGGCACACCGGAGGAGATTGCGAAGGCAGTGGCGTTCCTGGCGTCAGAGTCCT
>CAZJMO010000277.1:0-4704 GCA_964547085.1 uncultured Fibrobacteraceae bacterium
GACAGATCCCGGCGCAGCTTCAACTCGATGAGCGGACGCGGCTCGGCCGCGGCGATGTCGAGCACGCGGAGCAGGTGGCCGGCGGGGTCGGCCAGGTCGATGTCGACCTGGATCTTGCGGAAGCCCTTGGCGCGGAGGCGGTCGAGCAGGCCGGAGGATTCCAGGATCACCTCGAGGCCGTGGCGCGGAATGGCGCCCAGGAAGAGCATGCGGCCGACGCCGGCCAGGCCGGGCAGATCCTCCTCGCTGAGGCTCCAGCCGGTGCCCAGGGCGCCGCCGGGGTGCGGCACGGGTTGGGCGAACAGCGGCTCCAGCCGACGGTAGTGGCCGAGCGGCAGCTCCAGATCCAGCGGCGGACGGATGGTGGCGTCGCCGGTCAGCAGCCAGGAGAACGTGGCCGCGGGGTGGCGCCAGGCGTGGGGACCGTAGCCGCCGGCGAGCATGACGACCACCGGCAGCGGCGCGGGCTCGGCGCGCAGCAGGGAGAGCACGAGCCGATCGCGGGCGACGAGGCCGTCGTGGCTCAGGCGCCAGTTGCCGAGCCGGTCGTTGCGGTGCGGGTCGCTGCCGGCGAGGTAGAAGACCAGGCCGGGGCGGACATGGGCCAGGACCGGCGGCAGATGTTGGCGCACGGCGGCGATCAGGGCGCGGTCGTCCAGGTCGGCGCCGAGCTCGACGCAGGTGTCGGCCACGGCGGGGATCTCCAGCAGCGTGCGGTTGTGCAGGCTGAAGGTGTGGACGGTGGGGTCGTCGGCGAAGATGGCGCGGGTGCCGTCGCCGTCGTGGAGGTCCAGATCGACGACCAGGATGGGCGCGTCGAAGCCGCGGTCGCGGAAGGTGCGCACGGCGACGGCGATGTCGTTGAAGCAGCTGTAGCCGTGGCCGCGGTCGGCGAATGCGTGGTGGAAGCCGCCGCCCAGGTTGACCGCGACGGCGCCGTGGCGCAGCGCCAGCTTGGTCGCGCGGATGGTGCCGCCGACCATGGCGCGCGAGCCGGTCAGGAAAGCGTCGTGCAGATCGCGGGGCATGGTGAAGCCGACGACCGGGATCAGCGCCTCGAGCGCCTCGAGCGATTCCAGGTACGCGCGGTCGTGGACCAGGCGCAGGCGGTTGAGGCTGGCCGGGCGCGCGCGGTGCAACTGACCGCGCCGGAGCAGGCCCTGGTTCTTCAGGTAGTGGAGGATGCGGTACGGACGCATGAGATCGTACGGACCGGACGGCTGATCCTCGCTGTAGGCCGGATGGAAGACGAAATGCGGCGCGTCTGCGGCGAGACGACGTTGCAGCAGGCGACGCCACCGGCGGCGGACGGCGGCGAGCAGGCGGATCAGCGGGTGCGGGCGACGGTCGGGCATGAGATCCTCTCGACCCGAGTCTGCGGCCCGGGTCGGGAGGCGTCAAGTCAGATGGGCGAGCGAGCCTCGATCTCCGTCGGCGGCGACGTCTTCGGTTGAAATGCGGCGGTCGGCTGGACCATGATGGCGACGGCCCGGCGATCGCTGTCGGAATAATGCAAATCTCGACCGAACCCGGCCGCTCCGCCGTGCGTCATGATGAAGAACGGGATGCAGGCCTGGCGCACAAGCCGGCACCCGTCGGCCCGAGCCCGAAGAGAGACGATGGACGACAGGATTCTCTACAACCGCTGCCGTGACGGCGACGAACTGGCCTGGGAGGCTCTGGTCACCCGGTACCAGGGGCGGGTCTGCAGCATCGCCTTCACCTACACGGGCAGCGAAGAGGAGGCTCTCGACGTGGCGCAGGAGGTTTTCGTGAGGGTGTGGTCGCGGCTGGACACCTGCCGCGAGCCCGATCGCTTCGGGGCCTGGCTGCTGCGGATCGCCCGCAACGCCTGCCTGGACCATCTGCGGCGCCGCAAGGCGCGACCGCCGGCGCAGGACCTGCCGGCCGAAGAGATGTTCACCCTGGCCGACCCCGGACCGCGGCCGGATGCGACAGTGGAGCAGCGGGATCAACGCGACGTGTTGGAGGTGGCCATGCAGCAGCTCAGCGACATCAACCGCGAGGCGATCCTGCTCAAGGATATCCAGGGCCTGCCCCTGGAGGAGATGGCGAACATGCTCGATCTGCCGCTCGGGACCGTGAAATCACGGTGTAGCCGGGCGCGGGTGGAGTTGGCGAAGGTCGTGGGCGGGCTCATCGGGCCCGGCCCCGAGGCGGAGGCAGCACGGTGAACGGCAATCCTTTCGATCCCCGCGACAGGCAGCGCCGGTTCGAGCATCCGGACCTGACGCGCAGCATCCTGGACCGCACCAGCGGCCGGGCCTGCGCGCGGGCCGAGGCTCTGCTGGGCGCCCGCTGGGACGGCGACCTCGAGCCCACGGACGCCGATCTGCTGGACGTCCACCTCGAACATTGCGCGGGCTGTCGTGAGACGGCGCTGATCCTGGATCGGCTGCAACCGCTGCTTCCCGGGCTGGCGGAGCGGGAGCCGGGGCCGGTTTTCACGACCCGCGTGTTGGCCCGGACCAGCGGCCGAGCGGCGTCGGTGCCCGCGCGCGGCGGGTTGTCGGTGCTGGATCGCGTGGCGATGGCGGTGTACGACCATCTGCTTCAGCTCTGGAACCGTCCCCGCTTCGCGCTGGAGGCGGCCTGGATCGCGGCGACCCTGTCGGCCCTGCTGATCTGGAGTCCGCTGGCTCCCTCCGGCGCGGTCGACCGCGCCTCGGGCGTCGCGCAAGCCGGCCTGGGACTGGCGCCCGCGGTCGTGCAGCGTCTGGATCGGCTGGCCGGGGACGCGTGGACCGAGATCGAGGAACGGCTGGCGCCGGTCGGTGCGCGGCTGGAGTCCGCATACACGGCGGCGTCGGATGAGGTGCGACAGAGAATCACGACCTGGCAGGCCGACCTGTCCGGAGAGAACACGACCGAGTCGAATCAAGAGGGCCGGTGACCCCGGCGCCCCGATGGCGATCTGCGGATCGCATACACGAAGGAGAGAGACATGCAGAACGATAGCTACACCCAGGATCAGGCACCCGAACGCCGGGTCGACGGTTACCGTCCCGAACCGCCGCAGCGTCGGCGTGATCTGCCCTACAAGATCCCGTTCCTGGCGGGATTCCTCTCGGGCATCTTTCCCGGGATCGGCCAGTTGTATCTGGGCTACTACAGGCAGGGCATCGTGCTCGCGGCGGTCTTCGTCGGCGTGATCACGATCCTGGCCGGCGGCGACATGACGGGGGTGGAGCCGTTCCTCGGGATGAGCCTCGGCTTCATCTGGATCTACGGCATCATCGACGCCTCCCGGCATGCGCAGGCGATCAATCGCGCCCTGGACGGTTACGGCGAAAATCCATTGCCGTCGGACATGGAACTTCCGGGCGGCGGCGGTTCGCTCGTGGGCGGGGTCGTGCTGGTGGTTATGGGGTTCGTGATGGTGCTGCACACGCGGTTCGACATGGACATGCAGTGGCTTGAGGACTGGTGGCCTCTGACGCTGGTCGCCCTCGGCGTCTGGCTGATCTGGAAAGCCCGCGCGGAGAAGGCCAGTGCCAAGTCCGATGATAGTCCTCCGGCCGTATAAAGGATTCACAGTATTTCGTACTCAACCGGGTTCGACTCCTGCCGATGATAGGTGCAGGAGTCGTTCTCATTCCGGGCGACTCTACCATGTACGCACCCGGAGGCTGCCACCGGTGGACAACCGCCAGGCCAAAATCTTCATCGTCGACGACGCGGATCAGGATCTGCGCGTCCACGCCGCGACGCTCAAGGCCCAGGGCTTCGACATCATCACCGCGGCCAGCGGTGAGGAAGCTCTCCTGCGTGTCGAGGCGGACGTGCCCGACCTCTTCCTGATCGCCGCCAAGATGCGCCAGATGGACGGATTCGCCCTGTGCGAACGTCTCAAGGCCGACGCGCGGCTGATCAACGTGCCGGTGATCTTCGTCACCGAGAATCCCACGAGCGAGGACATCGACCGCGGTTACGCCGCCGGCGGGGTCGACTACATCAGCAAGCCGTGCCACCTGAGCGAGTTCCTCTCGCGCGTGCGCACACACATCTCCCAGTATCGGCTGTTGCTGGAAGTGGCGCGCCTGCAGGACATCGCCATCGACCTCAACCCGCTGACGCACCTGCCGGGCAACAACACCATCGTCTCCACCATCCAGGAGGCGATCGACAAGAAGAAGGAGATGACCGTCCTCTACGCCGACCTCGACAACTTCAAGGCGTACAACGATTACTACGGATTCAGCGACGGCGACGACCTGCTCCTCTTCACCGCCGAGACCCTGCCGACCGCCATCCGCACCGTGTGCGACGGCGACGCGTTCCTGGGCCACATCGGCGGCGACGATTTCGTGCTCATGGTCGATACGTCGGTCGCCGAGAAGATCGGCGCCGAGATCGTCAAGCAGTTCGACCTGGGCGCGCCGGCGTTCTACAGCGACGAGGATGCCCGGCGCGGCTACATCGAGACGACCGACCGTCTCGGCAACGCCGCCCGCTTCCCCCTGGCGGCCCTGAGCATGGCCGGTGTCCAGCTGACGACCTACAAGTTCAGCCGCTACCTCGAAGTGGCCAACATCTGCGCCGAGGTCAAGCATATGGCCAAGGCGGTGCCCGGCAGCAACCTCTTCATGGACCGCCGCGGCGAGAGCGACGACGGGACCGGCGAGGAAGTCGTGTCTGCGAACGGCCTGGCGACGGTGCCCGGCTAGGCGCCTGCCAGCGCCG
>CAZJMO010000278.1:0-4460 GCA_964547085.1 uncultured Fibrobacteraceae bacterium
AAACAATGCTGTCAAGACCAGTCGCCTCATCGGATTCTCCCATGCTCGGGGGACGGCAACAGCAACACTCCCCACCACGCCGCTCGTTCGTTGAAATTGTACCACAGAAATCACTTTCGAGCGCCGCCGGGAGCCGTCGGGACGGCGAACGCTTCAGACCGCAGCGCCAATCCCGTCATTGGCAGACCGCCCCCCATGTCGTTACTTGGAACGCATGTGAGCCGGACCATCAACCCAACGACGGAGCGAGCTGGTGGCGAAGAAATTCTATGTCGTCTGGGAAGGTCGGGAAAAGGGCGTCTTCACCGACTGGGACACCTGCAAGCGCCACATCGACCAGTTCGCCGGCGCGCGGTACAAGTCGTACAAGACGCGCGACGAGGCCGAGGCGGCGTTCCGGGCCGGCAGCCGCGCCTCGCTCGGGAAGTCCAAGACGGCGCCGAAGAAGTCTTCCGGCCGAGGGCCCAAGACGTTCACGGCCGAAGAGGTCGGCAGCCACTCCGCGCAGACCAAGATCTTCACCGACGGCGGTTGCGAGCCCAATCCCGGCAAGGCGGCGTCGGGCGTGGCCGTCTACCGCGAGGGGCAGCTCTCGGAGCTCTGGTACGGCCTCTACAATCCCCGCGGCACCAACAACACCGCCGAGCTGAACGCCCTGCACCAGGCCCTGCTGATCGCCGAGCAGGAGATCGCGAACAAGACGACCGTGGCCATCTTCTGCGACTCCAAGTACGCGATCCAGTGCATCACGAAATGGGCCGCGAACTGGGAGAAGAAGGGCTGGAAGAAGCCCGACGGGGAGATCAAGAACCTGGAGCTGATCCAGACGATGTTCGCGCTCTACAAGACGTTGAAGCGATCGGTGAAGGTGCTGCACGTCAACGGCCACGTCGGGGTCGAGGGCAACGAGCTGGCCGACCGCATGTCGATCCACGGCATCGACACGAAGGAAGAATCATTCGCCGGCTTCGAGATCCCGGCGAGTCTCGACGCAGTCCTGGCGATGCGGACTGGGTGAGACAAACGAGCCCCGATGGACTAGAATGAGCGCGAGCGTCACCACGCCCCGATTCCAGCACCTCGACAATGCATCGTGACCGCCCTCTTGATCCTCGAACCAGGAAGGACGCCACAACCATGCACGATCTGTCCGGGAAGGGTCGCCACACCCAGATCATCCACGCCGGCAACCATGTCGACCCGGCCACCGGCGCCGTCTCGACGCCCATCTACCAGAGCAGCACCTTCGCCTTCAAGAACGCCGACCACGGCGCTGCCTCGTTCCGCGGCGACCCCGAGGGCGGCTACATCTACACCCGCCTGGGCAACCCCACGACCGCGGCCCTCGAGGAATGCGTCACCATCCTGGAGAAGGGCTGCGGCGGCATGGCCTGCGCCACGGGCATGGCCGCCGTGAACCTGGTCTACTACGCGCTGCTGTCGCAGAACGAGCACGTCGTCTGCACCGAATCGCTGTACGGCCCGAGCCGCATGGTCCTGGAGACGGAGTACCCGCGCTTCGGCATCGAGGCGTCGTTCGTCGACAGCGCCGACCCCGCGAACGTCGAGGCCGCCATGCGCCCGGAAACCAGGCTGGTCTACCTGGAGACCCCGGCCAACCCCACGCTCAAGCTGGCCGACATCGCCGCCATCAGCGCCATCGCCCACGCCCGCGGCGCGCTCGTCTGCGTCGACAACACCTTCGCCAGCCCGTACCTGCAGAACCCGCTGGAACTCGGTGCCGACATCGTCCTTCACAGCATGACCAAGTTCATCAACGGACACAGCGACGTGGTCGCCGGCATGGTCGTTGCAAAGGACGACGCCCTGTACCAACGTTTGCTGAAAGTGCACAAGAATCTCGGCGGCACCATGGATCCGCATCAGGCGTGGCTGGTGCTGCGCGGGATCAAGAGCCTCGGCCTCCGCATGGAAAAGGCGCAGGACAACAGCATGAAGCTCGCGCGCTTCCTCGAGCAGCATCCCAAGATCGACTGGGTGCGCTATCCGTTCCTGGAGAGCCATCCGCAGTACGACCTGGCGCGCAAGCAGATGCGCGGCGGCGGCGCGGTGATGAGCTTCGGCGTCAAGGGCGGCCTGGCCGCGGGCAAGAAGCTGATGGACAACCTCGAACTGCCCACGCTAGCCGTGAGTTTGGGCGGCATCGAGACGCTGATCGAGCACCCCGCCAGCATGACCCACGCCGGCATCCCCGAACACGAGCGCCGCGAGGCCGCCATCACCGACGACCTGGTGCGCATCGCCGTCGGTTGCGAGACGTACGCCGACCTGGAGGCCGACCTGGCCCGGGTGTTGGACACCATATGAGACCGGCGGGGGTCGGGACACGCCCGGCCCCCGCCGCAGGAGCACGATGAACGAGCAATGGATCCGCGCCGACCGCATCATGAACACCGGGCAGGACATTCGCCGGGAAGTGGACCACACCGCCCACCCTCTGCTCGACCCCGCCTTCCTCGACCGCCCCTCGCGCCTGCGCCGATTCCTGGAAATGACTCGCGACCGCATCCAAGACAACGACGCCGCCTACCAGCGCGAGGCCGCGCGCCTGGTCCGCCCGTTGCGCGGCGTGCCCGGCGAGATCCCGCCGTGCCATGACGACGTTCTGATCGTCTCGGAGTTCCTGACCGAGTCCGACGTCTACCTGCAATCGGCCATCGACCTCTTCCCCGCCGAAGCAGGCGCGGTCGTGCAGCCGCTCTCCGCGGTCACCCAGTGCCACGACCTGCGCCGCCTGCTGACCCTCGCCCTGGACGACACCGACGCGCGGCTCAGCTTCGAGGCGCGGCGCAAGCTCCACCTCGCCGACCTGCTCCTGGACATCGACCACTCGCGCCACATCCAGGACGGCCCGCTGCACCTGGCCTACTTCCAGGAACTGCTCGATCGCTGCCTGTGGCAGTACAAGACGCAGGAGTACCCGGTCAACATCGGCTTCCGGATGGGCCAGGACGAGTCGATCAGCTACACCACCAAGCCGCGCGAGGGCGACCAGGTGTGGCACTTCGACTCCGCGTTCCTGGAATCCCGCGACACCTGCCGGCCGATCGCGCTGGACGTGCTCTACAGCAGCTGTCGTTTCAAGCGGTCGGTGGAGAAGCTGACCTACGAGGTCATCGACGGGCAGCACCACGTCGTGGAAGCGGTCCGCTGGCAGGAGATGAAGCAGCACCGCAGCGGCTCCATCCTCTCCAAGATGCTGCGCAAGGGGATCAACAACTCCGACGAGATCGGCGACATCCTGGGCGCCATGTTCATCGTCCACGACGAGGACTCGCTCGACGACCTGATCATGCTGCTCGACCGCGGCATCGGCAACCCGTTCGGCTGGCGAAACGTCACCGACACGCTCGGCGCCAAGCCGACCGGCAGTCGGCTGAACCTGCAGAGCGCCAAGAGCTTCCGCGTGTTCAAGGGCGACATGGACGTCCTGTTTCCTGGCCGTTTCCCGGGCCAGGCGCCGTATCGCTTCACGGTGGAGATCCAGATCCACACACTGGAGAGCTTCCTGCGCACGGTCTGCGGCTCGCACCACGCCAACCATCTGGAACTGAAACTGCGACAGTTCCTGGTCGGCCTGGTGCCCGTGCTCTTCCCTGTCGACGTCTACGGCACCGACTGGCTGCAGCACTCCTAGTCCGCGACCACCACGCCGGGGCCGAGGGCCAGCCGCGCCAGGGCGATGGCGTGGCGGCGGTCGGTGTCGGGATCGGTGGGGCGGGCGGACGCGAGGATCTCCGGCAACCGCGCGTCGCCGGTCGGCAGATCCTGCGGCGCGGCCTCGACCACCGACAGCACCAGCGCTCCGCCGTTCGGCCCGGCTTCCTCGCGCAACCGCCGCAGACGCATCAGGTGTTCCACGCGCTCGGGATAGGTCTCGATGTGGCCGACGAGCATGGCGACCGTGACCGTGGCGCCCGCACGCAGGGCGGCGGCCAGCATCAGGCTGCGCTCGGCCAGCGGCGGCTGCCACCCGAAGACGGCGAAGAGGCGCGGGGACATCAGGCACGGCGAGCCCAGCGCCGCCAGCATGGCGTCGTCTGCAACGGCCGGCGCGTCCGCAGCCGGGGCCACGCGTACGGCGGCGGCTTCGAGGTCGGCCAGCGTCGCGTCCTCGCTCACGAGCAGGAGTTCACCGCTCTCGAGCGCCCGGTCGGCCGCTTCGTCGAGCATCTCGCGCGCGAACGGATCGGTGACCGCGGCCGGCTCGCGTCGGGGCACCGACTGCAATGGATCCGGCGCCGGGGCGGCCTCGCGGTCGCGGCGCAACACCTCGAAGCGGTCGGGCGGCATGGGCATGTCGGGAGGGCCGAAGCGATCGCGGTCCATGGGATTCCTTTCGCGGCGCGGACGACGTCCGATCAGGACTCGCGAGCCTCGGCGACGCGGGCGTAGAGGGCGTTCAGCGAGGACACAACGTCGCGGAAATCGTGCCGTTC
>CAZJMO010000278.1:4470-4701 GCA_964547085.1 uncultured Fibrobacteraceae bacterium
GAGAGCTTCATCACGACGAGCTTCAAGGGCTGGTTGGCCAGGCGCGCGCGTTGCTCGTGGTCGGCCAGCAGTTCGGCCATTGCGCCGGCCAGCGCCTCGGTGTCACCCGTCGCCACGAGCCGGCCATGACGACCATCCTCGAGGACATCCGCGGCACCGGCGATGTCGTAGGCCGCCACCGCGCAACCGGCGGCCATGGCCTCCAGCAGGACCAGCGGCAGGCCTTCCCAG
>CAZJMO010000279.1:0-4689 GCA_964547085.1 uncultured Fibrobacteraceae bacterium
TAAATACGCAATGGTATGCAGGCATGTTTCCGACGAACCGCATTATAGGCTGATGACCGGACTAAAAAGGGGGATGAACCGCATACAAAAAAATCGAAAGATAAATCCGGAGAAAGGGCGGGACATTAGTCATTTCTTAAATGAGGCAGGATTTCTGTTGTTTTTAGATATGAAGTTGTTATAATTTGAACGATGGGTCGACCCATTCTAAAAATGTAAGAGGGGATCTATGAAAAAGTGTTTTTTCATTTTTGTTTTAATCTTTACGTTTCTAAGCATCGCGTATCCCCGTGACATTTTTGACATTGCAGAGAACGGCACGCCTGAAGAGCTGAAAGCGGCCATAGAGAATGGCGCTGATATACATGCAAGGAACATCATAGGCCTGACAGCGCTTCATGCGGCGGCTTTGGATAATGAGGACCCGGAGATGATACTGGTGCTGGTGAATGCTCGGGCTGACATCAATGCTAAAGCCTATGGCGACATCACGCCATTGCATCTTGCGGCGGGCTATAATAGGAATCCTGAAGTGGTTCTGATGCTGATTAATTGCGGAGCGGACGCAAAGGCTGAGACGATTGTGGGCAGAACGCCCTGGGATTATTTGCAGGACAATGAGGACTTAAAGGACACCAAAGCCTACTGGGCCCTCAATGACGCCCGGTTTGAGTGAGATTTATAAATAAATTTTGAATTTTATGATAAAATGAAATTACACTGTGAAAGGAATCATTGATGAGTCATCAGTCTGAGTCAGAGTTGGAAAAACTCTTAATTAAGCAGTTGCAGGAGCAGGGTTACCAGCGTGTTGTCATAAATACTGAAGATGACCTGAAAAAAAACTTCAGATCACAGCTTGAATCACATAATAAAATAACTTTTACAGACAAAGAATTCGAAAGAATACTAACGCATCTTGATGGCGGCTCCATCTTTGACAAATCAAAAAAACTGCGTGATAAATATCCGCTTCAAAGAAACAGCGAAACTGTGTACATAGAGTTCTTCAACACAAAGGAGTGGTGCAAGAATCTCTTCCAGGTGACTAATCAGGTTACCATGATAGGGAGTTATAAGAACCGCTATGACGTGACACTTCTGATCAATGGTCTTCCTCTTGTGCAGATCGAGCTGAAACGCCGTGGTGTGGAGATGAAAGAGGCTTACAGACAGATACACAGGTATCATAAGCATTCATACAAAGGATTGTTTCACTATATTCAGATGTTTGTCATCAGTAACGGAGTGAATACCAAGTATTTTGCAAATAACAAATTGGATAATTTCAAACAGACTTTCTATTGGACAGATGATAAAAATCAGAAATATTCAAATCTTCATGAATTTGCCGCTGTGTTTTTGGAGAAATGCCATATATCGAAAATGATAGCCAAATACATCGTGCTCAATGAAACGGAAAAGAAACTCATGGTGCTTAGGCCGTATCAGTTTTATGCCGTGGAAGCCATCATTGACAAAGTCAATAATTCCAATCACAACGGCTATATCTGGCATACCACGGGTAGTGGCAAGACATTGACGTCATTTAAAACAAGTCAACTGTTGACGGAGAGTGATAAGATTGACAAAGTCATGTTTGTCGTTGACAGGAAAGACCTTGATTACCAAACCACCAAGGAATTTAATGCATTCTCAAACGGGTCTGTGGATGGTACTGAGAATACTTATAACCTGGTTAAACAGCTTAAGAACTCACGTTCCAAGCTGATTATAACAACCATACAGAAATTGGTGCGCGCCATAACTAACGAAAGATACAAGCATCAGATTGAGTCGGCCAGGGATAAAAATATTGTCTTTATCTTCGATGAGTGCCATAGAAGTCAGTTTGGTGACATGCACAAGGAGATACTCAAGTTTTTCCATAAACCACAATGTTTCGGTTTTACCGGTACGCCTATATTTGCGGAGAATGCAAATAATTTCCGTACGACAAAGGACCTGTTTGGAGATTGTCTACATAAGTATCTGATCAAGGATGCAATAGGTGACGAAAATGTGCTTGGGTTTTCCGTTGAATATCTTGGAAGGTATCATGACAAGACAACTCTGGATATTGATGTTGAGGCTATTGATAAAAAAGAGATCTTTGAATCGGATGACAGGTTAAATAAGATAAGCGATTATATTATTGCCAACCACGGCAAGAAAACATACGGCAAGGAGTTTACGGGTATCTTCGCAGTTAACAGCATTAATACATTGATACGATATTATGACATACTGCGGAGCAAAAATCATGATCTCACCATAGCCGGTATTTTCAGCTTTGGGGTCAATGAAGAAGTAAAAACTGAGCACTCACGTGACAGCCTTGAGCGCATGATGAAGGATTATAATTCAATATTCGGAACCGACTATTCTACGGACAATTTTCAGGGATATTACGTTGATGTCGCAAAACGGGTGAAGGATAAACAGATTGACCTGGTACTTGTAGTCGGCATGTTCCTTACAGGTTTTGACAGTAAGCTGCTTAATACACTGTATGTGGATAAGAACCTTGAATATCATGGACTGGTTCAGGCATTCTCAAGAACAAACCGGATATACAACGAGAAAAAGTCATTCGGCAATATTGTCTGTTTCAGAAACCTAAAGGAAAAAACCGATCAGGCAATCAGGCTATATTCAGATGAAAATGCCATTGATACAGTACTTATGAAATCATATGGCGAATATCTCCAAGAATTTGCTCAGTACTTGCAGGATTTAAAAGCAGTTGCTCCCGACCTGAAAGCTATTGACAATTATCAGACTGACGAAGAACGGGTAGAGTTCGTAAAACGGTTCAGGAATTTGCTTCGAGCGCTGACCAAGCTGAAGGTTTTTGATGAGTTCAGCTTTGAAGGCCTGGGGATAGATGAACAGGAATTTGAAGATTACACCAGCAAGTATCTTGATATTTATGAATCAGTTAAAAACAACGAGGGTGAAAAAGAATCAGTGCTTGAAGACATTGATTTTGAGTTAGATCTTCTGACTACTGATAGAATCAATGTTGAGTATATTATAACCTTATTAAGGCAACTGAATCCCAAAGAGTCAAGTTATGAAAAGGACAGGCAGAGTATTCTTGATATGGTATCCAAAGATCCCGAGCTGAAGAGCAAGAAAGAGCTTATCGCCCGGTTCATTGATGAGAATCTGCCGAAGCTTGAAGACATCTCGATGCTTGAGGATGAGTTTTCAGATTTTATGAATGAAGAGAGGAAAAAGGCACTGTATAAGTTCAGTAAGAAGGAAAACCTGCATCATGACAAGGTCATGGAGTTCGTCGACAGCTATGATTTTTCCGGAAAAGTGAGACGTGATAAATTGAAGGATTCACTGAAAGATGAATTCAAATTAATAGAACGTCGCAAGAAATTGAATGATGTCACTGATAAGATTCATGAAATTTTAGAGACCTATAATATTGATAAATGATATCGGGGGGATTATAAATGTCTGAAAATCAAATGAAACTATTCAACGTATTATGGAAGATTGCTGATACTTTAAGAGGTAATATGGATGCCAGCGAATTCAAAAACTATATGCTGGGATTCATATTTTATAAGTTTCTCTCTGAAAAAATTGCAGCCTTTGGCGATAAAGAGCTGGAATATGACGGACTCAAGTTATAAAGGCTTTGCATGAAGAAGCCATTGAGCAGATAGGGTACTATCTTGAGCCCAAATACCTGTTCAGCAATATTATCAAAAAGGCGGGGAAGGGCGAGTTCATACTGGATGACCTTAATAAAGCTTTGAAAGAAGTCGAACAATCCACGATAGGCCATGACAGTGAAGAAGATTTTATCGGTCTGTTTGGCGATGTTGACCTGCAGTCTCAGAAACTGGGAAGAAGTGAAGATCAGAAGAATAGGATTATTTCTCAGATTCTCCTGCATCTTTCCGAAGTGGATTTCGACATGGAAGGAAGCGGCCTTGATATTCTGGGCGATGCCTATGAATATCTTATTGGTGAATTTGCCAGCAATGCGGGCAAAAAAGCCGGTGAGTTTTACACGCCTCAGCAGGTTTCCAAGATACTTGCAAAGCTTGTCACATTAGGCAAGACAAAGATCAAGTCTGCATATGATCCTACCTGCGGGTCAGGTTCACTTTTGCTGCGCATATCCAAGGAATGCAGGGTTGCGCATTTTTCAGGGCAGGAACTCAATCAGACTACATATAACCTGGCGCGCATGAATATGATCCTGCATGGAATCAAGTACATTGACTTTGATGTCAGGCAGGGCGACACGCTGGTGGAACCAATGCATATGGGCAGAAAGTTTGAAGCCGTTGTGGCGAATCCTCCTTTTAGCGCCAACTGGAGCGCCTCGGATCAGTTTTTGAACGATGAAAGATTCAGCATCTACGGCAGGCTGGCGCCCCAAACAAAAGCTGATTTTGCTTTTGTACAGCACATGATATATCAGCTGGATGACAATGGCACCATGGCTGTCGTATTGCCGCATGGTGTGTTGTTTAGGGGTGCTGCCGAAGGCGTGATCAGGAAATATATTATCAAGGAGCGTAATTTCCTTGATGCTGTTATTGGATTGCCTGCCAATGTCTTTTACGGTACGTCTATTCCTACGGTTATTTTAGTCTTCAAAAAATGCAGGGAAGAGAGTGAAGATATTTTATTCATTGATGCAAGTAATGATTTTGA
>CAZJMO010000280.1:0-4626 GCA_964547085.1 uncultured Fibrobacteraceae bacterium
GCTTCGCGGTGGACTATGCCAATTCGCACCCGACATTGCCGAACGACTGGACGGCAGACGATGCGGTCCTGGACGAGTTCCGCGGTTTCCTCACCGAGCGCGAAAACATCGAGGAGTACCTCGGCGTGTTCGGCCTCGCGCTCAGCGACTCGTTGCTCCAGGCGAACCGCGACTTCCTCGACTGGGGCCTGCGCCGCGAGATCGTACGCCGCGTCCACGGTGCCCAGGCGGCGTACAAGGTGGCCATCGAGGAGGATACGCAACTCCACGAGGCCCTGGCTCTCTTCGCCAAGGCCGACGACCTCGCCGGCCTGCTCGACCTGGCCGTGGCCTGGAACGAGGAAGAGATGGCCCGTGCGGCGGCCGACTCGGCCGCGGCGGCGAGCGAAGAGACTGTCGGCGTGGACTGATCCGGCCGATGCCGCGACAACGAAAAAACGGGAGGTCCTCGGAGGCCTCCCGTTTTTTGTCCGGTCCGGGCGCATGGTTCGAAGACGCCGGGCGTTGAGGTTGACAGCCCCATGGAACCTCGACGAAAAGGAATCCGCTGATGACGACAATCATCCGACCGGCCGCGATCTTGGCGGCCTTCATGCTTCTTCTCTCATCGGCGCCGGTACGCGCGCAGGACACGATGCCGGTGGATCTGACCGGCGTCTGGAATCTCGACGAGGACGCCAGCGACGACCTCCAGGCCAGTATGCAGAAGGCCATGTCGGCGAATCGCCAGCAGATGGGCGGACGCGGCGGCCAAGGCGGCCAAGGCGGTCGCGGCGGCGGCATGGGCGGGCCGCGCGGCGGCGGCATGGGCGGACCGCGCGGTGGTGACACGGGCGAGTCGCGCGGTGGCGGTGCTTCGACCGAGACGCCGGTTCGCAGCGGCGGCATTGCAGCCTCGCTCGATCAGCTCCTGATCACGGTCAACGGCGTTGATTTCGAGATCATGGACGGCACGGATCAGACCCGGATCTGGACCCCGGGCGGCGAACGGGTCGTTCGCGACGGGCCGCGCGGTGAGCAGGTTTCCGAGCGGGCATGGTGGGACGGCGAAACGCTCGTGCTCGAAACGGTCGGTTCGCGCATGACGATGACACGCCGGCTCAGCCGGTCCGATGACGGCAAACAGCTCGTCTCGGATGTCACGGTGGAATTGCAGGGGCAGGACAAGGCGATCGAAGCGACCCTCGTCTACAACGGGATCTGACCGTCCGGTTGGTTCCCGCGGCGAGGATGTGCCATACTGGGGCCGGGCGACCGCCGAGCAAGGACGGTCGTCCGGTCTCTTGCTTCGGGAGCCGATCATGCCGCTGCCCTTCCTGTCCGACGTCTCGCGACCCGCGGTGATCGGGATGATCCACGCGCCGGCGCTGCCCGGAACGCCCGGTTGCGGGCTCTCCATGACCGAGATCGTGGCCCGTGTGCGGGAAGAGGCCGGGATCTACGCCGACGCCGGAGTGGACGCGGTCCTCATCGAGAACATGCACGACGTTCCGTATCTTCGCGGCGGCGTGGGGCCGGAGATCACCGCAGCCATGACGGCGGTCGCCGTCGCGGTGGCCGCCATGGTGCCGCAGCCGGTGGGTGTGCAGGTCCTTGCGGCCGCCAACCGCGAAGCCCTCGCGGTGGCCGTGGCGGCCGGCCTGCAGTTCGTGCGCGTGGAGGGTTTCGTGTTCGGCCATGTGGCCGACGAGGGCTGGCTCGACGCCTGCGCGGCCGACCTGCTGCGTTACCGTAGGCAGATCGGTGCCGAACAGATCCAGGTGCTGGCCGACATCAAGAAGAAGCACTCTTCGCATGCCGTCACGGCCGATGTCACGCTGGCCGAGACGGCGCGGGCGGCGGAGTTCTGCGGAGCCGACGCGGTGGTCGTCACCGGCGGCGCCACGGGTGAGGCCACTGCTCCGACCGATCTCGCGGCGGTGCGCGGGGCTTGTGCCCTGCCGGTCCTGGTGGGCTCCGGCGTGACGGCCGGGAACGCGGCGGACTACGCGGCCGCCGACGCGCTGATCGTGGGGTCGTCGCTCAAGGTGGACGGCTACTGGCGCAACGCGCTGGACCCGGAGCGCGTGGCGACGCTGCTGGCGAAGATCGCGGTCGTCCGCGGCCGGTGACGGCGTCGTACGACGAGGGTGGACGCGAGAACGGCGGGGCCTTGCGGTCCCGCCGTTCCCATCGTTGCGGCTGATCCGGCGGCGCGGCCGGCTCAGGCACCCGTCTTTCGCGTCGCGTCGATCAGACTGGTCGCGGCGGCGACCATACCGCCGATGTCGCTCAGGTTGCTGGGCAGGATCACCGTGTTGTTCTCCCGCGCCAGGTTGCCGAACTCCTTGATGTACTGCTCGGCCACGCGAAGGTTGACGGCGTCCAGGCCGCCGGGCTGCTGCGTGGCGTCGGCGATCTTGCGGAGGCCCTCGGCGGTGGCGACGGCGACCAATTCGATTTCCTTGGCGCGTCCCTCGGCCTCGTTGATCCGCTTCATCTTCTCGCCCTCGGAGTGCTTGATCGCTTCCTGCTTCTGGCCTTCGGCCACGTTGATCCGGGCCTGGCGCTGGCCCTCGGATTCGGCGATCGCGGCGCGCTTCTCGCGTTCGGCGCGCATCTGCTTCTCGAGCGCGTCCTTCACCGACTGCGGCGGATGGATGTTCTTGATCTCGTAGCGGGTGACCTTGACGCCCCAGGGGTCGCTGGCCTTGTCCACCGCCGCGATGATGGAGTGGTTGATCGTGTCGCGCTCCTCGAACGTGCGGTCGAGTTCGAGCTTGCCGATCTCCGAACGCATGGTCGTCTGCGCGAGCTGCGTGCTGGCGAAGAGGAAGTCCTCGATACCGTAGCTGGCCTTCACCGGATCCATGACCTGCAGGTAGAGGACACCATCGACCTCGACGGCGATGTTGTCGCGAGTGATGCAGTTCTGCGGCGGCACGTCGACGGCGGTCTCCTTGAGGGAGTGCTTGTAAGACACGCGATCGACGAACGGCACCAGCACGTGGAAACCGGCGTTGAGCGTGCGGGAGTACTTGCCCAGCCGCTCGATGATGACGGCCGATTTCTGCGGCACGACACGCGCGGTCTGGATGATCGTGATCAGCGCGAACAGCGCGAGTCCTGCGGCAACGATGGTTCCGACCATGGTCTATTCCCCCTCTGAGGCGCCGCCGTCGGCGACGGTGTCGGGTCCGGCGGTGGTCGGCCGGACGTGCAATGTGAGGCCGTCGGCGGCGGTGATGACGGCGAGGCGTCCGGCGGCGATGGGCGTGTCGGAAACGGCGGACCAATCGGCGCCCTTGAACTCGACGCGACCGTTGCGGTGACCGGGGGCGATGTCCTGGACGACCTGCACCTCGTGGCCGCGGAACTCGTCGAGGTTGTGCTGCGGATCCTGCTGTCCCGTTTCGAAACCGCGGAAGCGTCCGGCGAGCCGGCGGCGCAGGGCGAGCAGGAGCACGATCGAACTGACGGCCCAGAGCCGTAACTGCGACGTCAGGCCCGGCGTCAGGCCGATCCAGGTGGTCAGGGCGGTGATCCAGGCGCCGACGCCGAAGAATACGATGATGACCCCGGGGGCCGCGAACTCGAGCAGGATGAGGACGAGTCCGGCGATGAACCACAGGAGTTCCGGCAGCAGGTTCATGGCTTCTCCATGGGTTGGTGTTCGCGAGGCATACACGGGGTGCGGGCTGATATTCGTTGTTGTCCCGTATTGGAGCGTAATCCGATCCAGGTTGCAAGAGCCGCCTTGTCTGAACGGGATGGTGGGAATTCTCGTTCGGGGCGGCTATATTGTGGTGTCGGGAGTGTGTACAGGAAAGGATCCCATGCGCGAGAATCTACCTGCCATGCTGGCGGCTCGGGCCCGGAAACTCGGCGATCACGCCGCCATGCGTTTCCGCTCCGGCGACCGCTGGCTCGATATTTCGTACGCTGCGATGGACCGTTCGGTCCAGTCGGTGGCGCGCGGCCTGTTGGATCTCGGTGTCCAGCGCGGCGACCGCGTCGGCATCATGTCCTGGAATCGGCCGGCCTGGTCGATCGCGGATTTCGGCATCCTGCGCGCTCAGGCCGTGGTCGTGCCGTTGTACCCGACGTGTTCGTCCGAGCAGGTGGAGCACATCATCCGGGACGCGGGGCTGGAGATTCTCTTCGTCGGCGGTCCGCAGGAACTGGAGACGGTGCGCGAGGTCCGCGACCGCCTGCCCGCGCTGCGCCACATCCTGGTCTTCGACGACAAGGCGGCCGATCCCGAGGCCGGATACGTGCCGTTCGCCGACTGGGCCAACGCCGCAGAGAGCCTGCCGGGGGACGCGGAAATCGAGGAGCGCCAGTCCTCCATCCGCCCGGACGATCTCGCGACGATCATCTACACCAGCGGCACCACGGGCGAGCCCAAGGGCGTCATGCTCAGCCACGCCAACTTCTTTCACCAGATCCGCGGCGTGAATGACCGTTTCGACGTCGGCAGCGCGGATCGCTCGCTCTGCTTCCTGCCGCTGAGCCACGCCTTCGAGCGTACCTGGACCTTCTACGTCTTCCACCAGGGCGCCACCAACTGCTATCTGCAGGATCCCAAGCGGCGGCCTGATTGATATCACCGCTATACTGATCTCCCCGCTCTTTGGTTATTCCGCC
>CAZJMO010000281.1:0-4615 GCA_964547085.1 uncultured Fibrobacteraceae bacterium
GATGTTGCCTCCGGACGCCTCGAGGGCCTGTCCGACGATCCGACGCTCCACGGCATCGAGTCGCTGCGCGAGAGTCCCCTCGCCCCCGTCGGCCTCCCCGGCGGACCCGGCGCCTCCGAGCAGGGGCGCGATATCCGAGGCCTCGATCATCGGGCCCCCGGACATGATCACCAGCCGCTCCATCAGGTTGCGCAATTCCCGGACATTGCCGGGCCAGGCGTATTCCTCCAGCGCCGACAGGGCGCCCGGCGCCAGGACGGAGGGGGCGCGGCCGATCGTCCGGCTGAAATGGGAGAGGAAATGCCCGCAGAGAGGCGCCACGTCCTCGATCCGATCGCGCAGGGGCGGCACGTGGATCGGCACGACCTTCAGGCGGTGGTAGAGATCCTCGCGGAACGCGCCGTCGCGGATGCGCGCGTCCAGATCCTGGTTGGTCGAGGCGAATATGCGGACGTCCAGCCGGATCGACCGCTCGCCGCCGACGCGCTCCATCTCGTTCTCCTCCAGAACGCGCAGCAGCTTGGCCTGGGTCGTCGGATTCATGTCGCCGATCTCGTCCAGCAGGAGCGTGCCCCGCTGGGCGAGTTCGAATTTCCCGCGTCGGGCGGACACCGCCCCCGTGAACGCGCCGCGCTCGTGGCCGAAGAGTTCGGATTCCAGAAGCTCGGACGGAATCGCCGCGCAGTTGATCTTCACGAAGGGACGCCCGGAACGGTCGCTGCCGGCGTGCAGGGCCCGGGCCACGAGTTCCTTGCCCGTGCCGTTCTCGCCGGTGATCAGGACGCGGGCGTCGGTCGGGGCGGCCAGGGCGATCTCTTCGCAGACCGCCTTCAGGGCGGCGCTCTCGCCCACCATCTCATTGTCCGCCGCGGCGATCCGGCGCAGGTCGCGGTTCTCCTCGCGCAGGCGGCGCAGGTCCAGACCGTTGGACACCGACATCAGCAGACGTTCGGGCTGCAGGGGCTTCTCGATGAAATCGATCGCGCCGCGCCGCGTCGCTTCGAGGGCGGTTTCGATGGTCCCGTGCCCGCTCATCATCACCACCGGCACGTTGCGGCGATCCTCCCGCAGGCGCCCGAGCCACGCCAGCCCGTCCTCGCCGGGCAACTGGACGTCCAGCAGCACCAGGTCCGGCTCTCCGGCGTCCATCGCCGCGTCCGCCTGCTGCGTGTCCGCGGCCACGCTCACGGCATAGCCCTCGTCCTCGAGGACCCCCAGCAGCAGCTTCCGGATGTTCGGCTCGTCGTCCACGACCAGGATGTGATAGCGCATCGGATTCATCCGTTCTCCCGTCTCATGCGTCCCGCCGCGGCAGGCCCAGAATGAAGCGCGCCCCGCCCTGCTCGCGATTTTCGGCGTCCAGGCGCCCCCCGTGATCGACGGCCGTCTTGCGCGAGATGGCCAGCCGGTGCCCGAGGCGCGGGTCGTGAAGTAGGGGGCGAAGACCTGTTCGACCGGCTCGGGCAGGCCGGGCCCGTCGTCCTCGACGATCAGGCGCGTCTCGGCGTCGTCCCTCTCCAGTCCGAGAAAGAGATGTCCCCCGCGGCCCATGGCCGCGACGGCGTTCTTCACCAGGTTGGCCGCCAGTTGGCGGATCATGCCCGGGTCCGCGACCACGACTCCCTCGTCGCCGCCCTCCCGCCAGACGACCTCGATACGATCCGGATCGACGTACAGGTCCACGACATCCCGCACGAGGGTCCGCAGGCGGATCGTCTCGGGTTCCGGTTCCGGAAGCCGGGCGTAGAGGGAGAATTCGTCGGCCAGGCGCTTCAGGTTGCCGGCCTCTTCGAGAACCGTCCGGCCGGCGTCGCTCGTTTCGGGATCCCGGCTGCGTTTCTCGATCCTGTGCATGGCCAGCGTGATCGGCGTCAGCGGATTCTTGATCTCGTGGGCCAACCGGAGCGCCACCCCCTGCAAGGCCGCGATCCGTTCGGCCCGGACCAGCTCCTCCTTGCTGCGCTCGAGTTCACCGGTCATCCGGTTGAAGGCGCCGACCAACTCGCCCAACTCGTCCGGCGCGTCCACGTCCACCCTGTGTCCCAGGTCCCCGGCGGCCACCTTCCGGGTGCCCTCGGCCAGGGACAGCAGGGGCCGGGAGATCTGGCGGGACATCCGGCCCGAGAGCAGGGAGGCGACGACCATCAGGGAGAGGCCCAGGCCCAGCAACAGGGCGAGGGTCGTCAGGCGCTGGAGGTTCCGGTAGTAAAGACGGATCTGGCGCAGCCGGCTGCCGCCGGTGGTGACCGTCCGGATTCCGTCCGCCAGCTCCGGATCCAGCCGCTTCGCCAGGAGGCGGCGGCCGGATTCCGTCTCCCGGGCGACCACGAGCCAGTCCTCCCGGGACAGGGAAACGCGTCCCTCGTAGTCGCCGTCCGGCGGCAGCCGGGTCGACAGGGAATCTGCGATCCCCGCGGGGAGCTCCGCGAAGCTTCCGTCGTCCAGCCGCTGCCGGGCGGACGGAGCGGACGGGGCCGCCCCGGCCAGGTCGGCCCGCAGGACATCCAGCTCCGCGGCCACGATCCCGCGCGCCAGCTCGAGCGAGGATTCCAGCGAGGCGTTCAGGCCCTCGCTGTCCAGCACGTCGATGTACCGGTCGGTCAACGGCCACTGCAGCAGCAACGCGACGGCGACCGGCGCCATGGACATCAGCAGGAATATGCGGAACAGTCTTTTCTGCACGCCTCTCGTCTCCCGGACGGATATTATGGAACCCGATACTAACATGCGTCCGGGGGGATGTCAGGCCCGCATGCGGAATCCCGCAACCTCCCGGGGGATAACGGCGTACTGCCCCGGCCGGCGATTTCCGGACCCAAGGATATGGCGCGGATCGCCGCGTCCGGGATCGCGGGCGGCGGATGGAAGGATCGAGGCGCGGGGATCGATTGCCTCCGAGCGGAAATGCTATTATCGTGCAGCGATCGCCGTCGGCCATCGCATACCGCGGGGGGGGGCCGGGGCGCGATCCGCACGCGTCCGCATCCGGGCCGACCGGATCGCCGGCGCCGCAGGGACACGTTGACGAACGGCGCCCCGTGACCGATGCTGCACGCGCCGACAACACATGCCAACCGGAGGATCAGATGACTGACGTTCTCCCCGCAAACACCACCTTCCATCCGTCCGGGAAGCCCTATCGCTTCACGGTCCTCCTGTTCGCCAGCCTGCTCACGTTCGGCAGCTATTTCGCCTACGACATCATCGGCGCGCTGGCGCCGTCGCTCGTCGAGGACCTGGGGGCCGGGCGCAGCACGATCGGCGGCTTCTACACCGCCTACAGCGTGGCCGCGATCATCGCGGTCTTCTTCGGGGGCTTCCTCGTCGACCGCCTGGGCACGCGCCGCTCCAGCCTGATCTTCTCCCTGCTGGTTCTGGGGGGGGCGACGATCGTGGCGTACGCCCAATCGATTCCCATGTTCATGGTCGGTCGTTTCATATTCGGCGCCGGCGCCGAGCCCCTGGTCGTCGCGCAGAGCGCCATCCTGGCCCGGTGGTTCAAGAACAAGGAAATCGCCCTGGCCTTCGGGATCGGCCTGACCGTCTCCCGGCTCGGGACCCTCTTCGCCTTCAACGTGGGCGAACTCATCGCCGACGCCTTCGGCGGATATCACGCGGCCCTGGTGGCGGCCGTCTTCTTCTGCGGCCTCTCGCTGGCGGGCAACATCGTCTACATCCTGATGGACCGGCGCGGCGAGCGGATGCTGACCGACCTGCAGGAGACCGGCGCCGAGGAGAAGATCACCTTCAGCCACATCTTCAAGCTGAGCCCGAGCTTCTGGTACGTGACCCTTCTCTGCGTCACCTTCTACTCCGCCGTTTTCCCCTTCACGGCCCTGAGCACCGACTTCTTCGTGGACAAGTGGGGCGTCGCGCGCGTGGCCGAGAGCGGCGGCAGCTTCCTGGCGAGCGTCTTCTCGAGCTTCGTGCACATGTTCAAGACCGCCGGCGGACTCTCGTCGATCATCATCTTCGCCTCGATGGTCTGCGCGCCGTTCGCGGGACACCTCGTGGACCGCAAGGGGCGCCGCGCCTCCGTGATGGTCCTCGGATCGCTCCTGATGATCCCGGCCTACCTGCTGCTCGGCCTGACGAACATCTATCCGGTTCTGCCGATGCTGGTTCTCGGCTCGGCCTTCGTGCTCGTGCCGGCGGCCATGTGGCCCGCGATTCCGCTGGTGGTCAAGGAGGAGCACACCGGCACCGCCTTCGGTCTGTGCACGGCGGTCCAGAACGTCGGGCTCGGCCTTTTCCCGTTGCTCAACGGCCTGCTGCGCGACCTGACGCACGGCTATACCGCGAGCATGTTGATGTTCGCCGGTCTCGGCATCGTGGGGCTCTTCTTCTCGATCATGCTGTTGAAGTCCGATCGCGCGGCAGGCGGCGTATTGGAACGTGCGGGCAATGGATCCTAGAACACACGGGGAGGATATCATGGACAAGCAGGAGATCATGGCCGGGGCCGCCCTGAACGCCATGACCCACGCCCTCGAGTTGAAGGCTTCGGACCGGGTGCTGGTGGTGACCGACCCGCAGACCGCGACCTGCGGCGAAGCTTTCGTGAAGGGCGCCGAATCGCTCGGTTGCGACGTGACCCTCTACCGCCTGGCGGAAA
>CAZJMO010000282.1:0-4577 GCA_964547085.1 uncultured Fibrobacteraceae bacterium
GGAACGCGTATCTGTCGGCCACTTCCGGGATGACCATGTCCGTGGGCTTGCCGGCGCTGTGGCCGGCGCGCGTCTCGATGCGGATCAGGCACGGCTGGCCGCCGACCTGGGACCGCTGCAGGCGTGCGGCGTACTTGAAGCTGTGGCCCGGGACCACGCGGTCGTCGTGATCGCCGGTGGTGATCAGCATCGCCGGATAGTCCGTGCCCTGCTCGATGTTGTGGTACGGGCTGTAGGCGTGCAGGTAGGGGAACATCTCGGGGTCGTCGCTGCTGCCGTAGTCGCTCGTCCAGGCCCAACCGATGGTGAATTGCTGGAACCGGAGCATGTCCATGACGCCCACGGCCGGCAGGCCGGCGCCGAAGAGTTCGGGGCGCTGGCTGATGACCGCGCCCACCAGCAGGCCGCCGTTGCTGCCGCCCATCAGCGCCAGACGATCGGCGCACGTCCAGCCCTCGTCGATGAGGTATTCGGCGGCGGCGATGCAGTCGTCGAACACGTTCTGTTTCTGCTTGAGCATGCCGGCCTCGTGCCAGGCCTCGCCGTACTCGCCGCCGCCGCGGAGGTTGGCCACCGCCCAGATGCCGCCGCGTTCCAGCCACGGCAGCCTGGCCGGCGAGAAGTACGGCGACAGCGAGACATCGAAGCCGCCGTAGCCGTAGAGGATCACGGGATTCCGACCGTCGCGCGGCAGGTCACGGCGGTGGATCAGCCACAACGGGATCCGGGTGCCGTCGGCGCTGGGGTAGAAAACGCGGCGGGTGACGTACTGGCCGAGCGGGAAATCGACCTCGGGCCGGCGGAAGACCGCGCTCTCGCCGGTGACCAGATTGTGGCGATAGATCACGCCGGGGCTGAGGTAGCTGTCGAAGCTGTACCAGGTCTCGGTGTCGGTGCTCCTGCCGCTGAAGCCGCCCACGCTGCCCAGGCCTGGCAAGGGGATCTCACCGCGCGGGTCGCCGTCGAGGGTGCAGAGCCGCACCGCGCTGGCGGCGTCCTGCAGGTAGATCAACACGAACTGGCCACCGAGGATTGTGGCGCTCTCGAGAGTTTCCTGGGTCTCGGGAACGACGGTGCGCCAGTGCCGGGACTCCGGCAGCGCGATATCGACGGCCACGATCCGGCCGCGGGGCGCGTCGAGGTCCGTCTTGACGTAGAAGGTGCCGCCGGTGTTGCCGAGGAAGGCGTAGGCCGCGTCGAAGTCCTTCAGGAGCTCGCGGACGCCGGGGTTGCGGCCGTGCAGATCCTTGTAGAACAGCGCGTTCTTGGGACTGGTGCCCTCCCAGACGCTGATCAGCAGGTATCGGCCGTCCTCGGATAGACCGGCCGCGAAGCCCCAATCGGGGTGGTCGGTGCGCTCGTAGACGAGCACATCCTGATCCTGGGCGGTACCGCGACGGTGGTAGAAGAGCTTCTGGTTGCGGTTCTGGCCGTGCAGTTCGTCGCCGGCGACGGGTTCGTCGTAGCGGCTGTACCAGAATCCCGCGCCGACCTCGTCCCAGGTCGCGCCGCTGAACTTGGACCAGCGGAGCTCGTCGTCGAGATCCTCGCCGCTGTCCACGTTGCGCACGTGCCAGGTCTGCCAGTCGCTGCCCGCGTCGTTGGTGGCCCACGCGAGCCATCGGCCGTCGCGGCTGACGGCCTGACCGCCCAGCGCGACGGTGCCGTCGTCGCTCAACGTGTTGGGGTCGAGCAGGACCCGGGGCTCGGCCTCGGGCGAGTCCTGGACGTAAAGCACAGACTGCTGCTGCAACCCGTCGTTGCGCGAGAAGAACAGGCGCCCCGCCTTCTTCACCGGCACGCCCGTGCGTTCGTAATTCCAGAGCTCGGTGAGCCGGTCGCGAAGGGCCTGGCGGCCGGTGCATCCCTCGAGGTAGCCGAAGGTGAGGTCGTTCTGGGCCTCGACCCACGCGGCCGTCTCCTCGCTGTCGGCGTTCTCAAGCCAGCGATAGGGGTCGCGGACCTGCGTGCCGTGGTAGTTGTCGACGACATCATCGGTCCGCGCGGCGGGGTAGTTCAGCTTGGGCATGGTATTCGGCGTCCGGGTCAGGGGGTCGTGGTGCGTACCGTCGGAGCACGCGCCGAGCAGCAGGGCGAAGAGCAGGACCGACAGGATCGCGCACGCGGATCGGCGTCGTTGGAGCATGGTCGGGACACTCCTTGGGCGGAATAGGCCGGAAGTACCGGGGCAATGTAAGGGATCCGCCGAGGCGTGTCAGCAACTCCCGCGTTGGGGCGGGACTTGGCCGCGGCCGCACCGCCTGTTACTGTCGCGCCCATGGACTGGCGCGACCTCGACATCCTTTACGAGGACAATCACCTTCTGGCCGTGTGCAAACCGGCCAACGTGCTCGTGCAGGGTGACCGGACCGGCGACGCGACCCTGCTCGACGCCGCCCGTGCGTATCTCAAGCACACGTACGACAAGCCGGGCAACGTCTATGTCGGGCTGGTGCATCGGCTGGACCGTCCGGTCAGCGGCGTCGTGCTTCTGGCGCGCACGAGCAAGGCGGCGTCGCGATTGTCGCAGCAGTTCCGCGACCACACTCCGCGCAAGACGTACCTCGCGGTGGTCGAGGGGTCGCCGCGCGAGGACCGCGCTGAACTGGCGCACCATCTCGCGGCGCACGGCGATGCGCACGGCGTGACGCGCGCGTCGCTGTCGGCGTTCGACGGATCCAGACTCTCGCGTTTGCGCTACCATGTGGTGCAGCGCCGGGTCGACCGGTCGTTGCTGGACGTGGAACTGATCACGGGCCGGCGGCACCAGATCCGGGCGCAGCTGGCGATGGAGGGCCATCCGGTGTGGGGCGACGTCAAGTACGGAGCGCACCGGCGTCGGGAGCCGGCCGGGATCGCGTTGCATGCGGTCCGGCTGGAGGTCGCGCACCCGGTCGGCGGCGCACCGGTGATCCTGGAGGCGTCGTTGCCGGGAGACTGGCCTTGGTGAACGATTGCGAAACTCGAAGCCGGAGGGCAGCATGCCGGATGTCGCAGTGACCGTCGTCGGTGGAGGAATCGTGGGTTGTGCGGTGGCGGCGCGGACCGCCGCGGCGGGCCTGGCGACCGTGCTCGTCGAGCGCGGACCGCAACTCGGCGGCGGGATCACCAGCCGCAACAGCGGGGTCGCACACGGGGGCATGCACTACCCGACCGGCTCGCTCAAGGCGCGCTTCTGCGTCGACGGGCGGCGTCTGCTGAAGACCTTCTGCGAGCATCATCGCGTGGGCTACCGCGAGTGCGGCAAGCTGATCGTGGCGGTGGAGCAGGCAGAGGTCGGCGAACTGGAGCGGCTCTTCGCGATCGGCGAGGACAACGGCGTGGAGGATCTGCGCCTGCTCGACGCCGCCGACGTGGCGAGTCTCGCGCCGTCGATCCGGGCGGTCGCGGCGTTGTGGTCGCCGCGCACGGCGATCGTCGACGCCGAGGGCGCTGCGCGGGCGTACGGCCGGGCCGCCCGTAACGCCGACGCCCAGATCATGACCGGCGCCGAGTGTGTGCGGCTGGACCGCGAGACGGACGGCTGGCGCGTGGACGTGGAACCGCCGGCGGGCAGCGGCCGTGAACGCTGGACCCATACCAGCCGCTGGGTCGTCAACGCGGCCGGTCTGTACAGCGACAGGGTTGCGGCCCTGACCGGCCTGGATGTCGACGAACTCGGCTGGCGGTTGCGCTGGACCAAGGGAAACTACTTCACCGTGTCGCCGCGGCACGACGGATGCGTGGAGCGCCTCGTCTATCCCGTGCCGCCGCAGGACGGGTCGAGCCTGGGGGTCCATCTCTGCCTCGACCTCGCCGGCCGCCTGCGTCTCGGTCCGGATGTCGAGCCGTTGCCGCCGCGCGCGGGTGAGGACTACACGGTCGACCCCGGTCGCCGCGACGCCTTCTTCGCCGGCGCATCCCGCTTCCTTCCGTTCCTGGCACCCGACGACCTGACGCCCGACATGAGCGGGCTGCGCCCCCGGCGGACCGTCTGGTGGCGCGACGGTTTCGCCGATTTCGTGGTCCGGCGTGAGACCGGCGACCAGGCCGGGCTGATCAACCTCGTGGGGATCGAGTCGCCGGGCCTGACAGCGGCTCCGGCCATCGCTCGGCAGGTTGCCGAATGGATTTCCAAGTGATGGTGGTTAAAGAACCACAAGACGTGTTAAATGTCGTGATGCCAATTGATAAGTTCTCGATCGATGACGGGTTCATCGTTGGCGGCGATGTTTTTGCCGCTGGTGAAGGTCGTGCGACTCCACAGGTTCCGTGGGAGGACCGACGTTGGTGATCGTTGCGCTTCTGATCCTGATGCTGGTGTTCGTCTGGCCGACCGGCCATGCGCGCCGAAGGGGGCCGGCGCTCGTCCGGCACACCGGCCCGCAGTGGCGGCGCGGCTATGGCCGGCGCGCGGTCGTGCGCCTGGGTGCGGCGCTCGGGGTGGCCGCGGTGCTTGCCTACAGCGGGGCGGACGAGGCCTTCGACCGTCGGCACACGGCGCTCCGGGATCCTCGCGAGGGCCGGGCCGAAGCCGCCCGCGACGAATTGCGTGCGGCCGGCCGCAAGGACGAGGCCAAGCACCTGAAGACGGAGTC
>CAZJMO010000283.1:0-4429 GCA_964547085.1 uncultured Fibrobacteraceae bacterium
GATACCAAGCCTTATTTTACTCAAATGAGCAAGTGCTTCAGCAGAATCGATCATCCATGCGTTTTGTAATGCGCCCAGAGCACGGCTCAACATGTCTTTGGCAATCATTGGTTTTTGGTCAAAAAGAGCCTCTCGCGCTTCCATTTCGCGCTCAACCACCTTTTCCGTCATACGCTGAATTATCTGATAGAGTTCTTCTGGTGTTTTTCCAAGAGTGACTTCGTTTGATACTTGAAAATAATCGCCCAGATGTTCGGAATTTTCTCCGTAGATACCCCGCACAGTCAAACCATATTGAAGAATACTTTGAACTATTTCATCAATTTTTCCGCGCTGCGCCGTCTGCATTTGACCACCGTGGCGCGTCAATCGGAGACCCTGGCGACCGAGTTCTCTGCGTATCGGCGCAGGTTGCCGTGGCTGGGGCGGATCTTCCTCTTCAGCGTCGGTGTGCAGGCGCTGCGCATGCTGGTGCACGTGCTGGTCGCGGTGGGGCTGCGTCTGGATCCCGATCCCTCGCAGGTGCTGCAACTGGCGGTCCTGATCCCCCTGCTGGCGCTCAGCCTGACGTTGCCGGTGACGGTCAACGGCATCGGACTGCGGGAGACGGTCTCCAACGCGCTGCTCGTCCACACCGGGCTGAGCGGACACGGCGTGGTCGCCATGGAGATGACCGCGTTCCTGGTGATGGTCGCCGTCAGTCTGGCCGGCGGCGTGCTGTGGTGGCAGCGTCGTTCGCCCGTCTCGGCGCCGAGGCCGCCTGTCGCCGACGCCTGAAGCGGAACCCGGACCGCCCGCGACGGTTCCAGTGCGGGCGTTCGAAACCGAACATCGGCTCAGGGACGCGCCTTGTCGCTCTTACGCGCGTGTGTTAACTTCGAGCGCTGAAGTTCTTCAAGTATCGCCGTTTACGTAAGGGGAAACCTTGGATCGCTCGTGGTGTCGCCGGCCGGATACCTGGCTGCCGTTGGCCGTGCTGCTCGTTGCCCTGGGTGTCTACACGGCCACCCTCACGCCGACCATCGATTTCTGGGACTGCGCCGAATACGTGACGACCAGTCACATCGTGGGCGTCCCTCACCAGCCAGGTACGCCGCTGTACGTGCTGGTCGGTCGGGTTTTCGACATGATCTTCGGCCAGCCCGACATGGGTCAGCCGTCGCTGCGCACCGCCTGGGCGGTGAACTTCATGTCGGCGTTCTTCTCGGCGCTCGCGGTGATGATGGTCTATCTGATCATCCTGCGCGTCGCTCGCCGCAACGACCCCGACAGCGGTTGGCTCGCACGTGTCGGCGCGCTCGTCGGGGCGCTGTTCCTGCTGTTCTCGGACACGTTCTGGAACAACGCGATCGAGGCGGAGGTCTACGGCCTGGCGGGCTTCATGATGACCATGCTGGCCTGGCTGAGCGTGGTCTGGTACGAGCACCGCACCGAGCGGCGCAGCGACTGGGTCCTCCTGCTGCTGGTCTACTGCTGCGGACTGGGCGTGGGCTTCCACCTGGGTTCGCTGCTGGTCTATCCCGGGCTCTTCCTGCTGATCTGGCTGGCCACCGATCGCCAGTTGCCGATCATGGACCTGACGCTCGTGAGCGTGGGGCTGGCGCTGTTCCTGGCCTCGACCACGTTCATCACCGACACCTCGGTCCTGATGACGCTGTACGTGCTCTACGCCTGCGGTTGCGTGCTGCGCGCCGCCTGGCCGCAGATCCTGCGGGCGGCCGGCCGCGACACGACCGAACAACCGGCGTGGCGACCGTTCGCGCTCTTCGGTTTGCTGCTCTTCGTGGTCGGGCTGTCGGTGCACGTGATGCTCATGATCCGCGCCGGCGCCGTGCCCGAACCGGCGATCAACCAGACGGTGCCCAAGGATCTCGACACCCTCATGTCGGTGCTGCGGCGCGAGCAGTATCCGACACTGGATCCGCTCGTGCGGCAGGCGCCGCTGAGCCACCAGTTCGGGTACTACTACGGCTTCCTGGCGCGGCAGTTCTCGTTCCTGCCGCAACCGGGCAGCAGCCTGATTGACGGTCTGTCGGTCGCCATCCTGCCGGGACTGCTGGCGCTGCTGGGGCTGGCGCACACCACGCGCCGCGCGCGGCCGCTGGTGTGGCTGCTGCTGATCTGCTACCTGGTCAATGCCGACGGCCTGACGCTCTACCTGAACTTCACCGACCACGAGGTCCGCGAACGCGACTACTTCTACTTCGCGGCGTTCCTCTTCTCCAGCGTGTTCATCGGGCTGGGGGCGAGTGCTTTGCTGCGCTGGACGAGCGGCGCGCTGGGCCTGTCGCGCGAACAACTCGACCGTGCCGTGTCGGCCGCGCCGCCGCCGCGTCCGTTCGCGATCTCGGGTTTCGCGGTGCGCGTGATCCTGGCGTTCGTCGTCGCGCTGGTGTGCATGGCGGTGATCCCCGCGGCGACCAAGGCGCGCTGGCTGGGCCTGTTCCTGTTCGGCGGCGTGTTCGTCGGACTCGGCTTGACGCCGCTGGTGGCGTCGGTGGGACTGGGCAAGCAGGGCGAGTCCCCGCCGCGGCCGTGGAACGACCACGGCTGGCTGTATCGCATAGGGGTGGGCGTGGGACTCGCCGGCGCAGTCGTCGTCGGCGGCGGAATCCTCTATTCCTTCGCCACGCGGCCCGACCTCGTGTTCGTGCTCGCGGTGTATGCGGCCGTGATCGGCGGACTGCTGCTGCCATACGGCGAGCGTCGCGGCGGCCCGCGTCCGACACCCGCGCCTGCGCTGCCGTCGCCGGCGCGTGTCGACACGCTCAGCTGGGTGGCTGCCGGTGCGCTGATCGTCATGGCCGCGCTGCCGGTCATCGGGATCCTGGGTCCGCAGGTGCATCACAAGTGGTTCACCCACGACCGCAGCCAGAACCGCATCGCGTACGAGTACGCCTACAACATCCTGGCCGGCCTGGACGAGAACGCGGTCGTCTTCACCAACGGCGACAACGACACGTTCCCGATCTGGTACCTCCAGGAGGTCGAGCACTTCCGCCGGGACGTCACGGTGGTCAACCTGTCGCTGGTCAACCTGGCGTGGTACGTGAAACAGCTCAAGCGTCTGGCGAATCCGGTGGCGTTGAGCTATAACGATGCCGCGATCGAAAAGCTGCGGCCGTACCCCTACCGCGATCGCGAGACCGGAGAGGTCAACGTGATCATGGTCCGCGACTACGTGGTCAAGGACATCATCGACGGCAACCGCAAGCTCGCCGAGCCGCGGCCGATCTTCTTCGCGGTGACGATCCCGCGGGAGAACATGGATCGGTACTACCCGTTCCTGCAGATGGAGGGCCTGGCGTACCGGCTGACGGATGGCAAGTCCGCCGACGGCCTGCCCACGACGGATTCGGACCGCCTGCTGGCCAACGTTTTCGGCGCCTACCGGTTCGATGCGCTGATGGACGGCGACACCGAACGCCGCCGGGACTCCTTAGCCGACCAGGTCGGTCAGATGTCCGACCAGCCGATCGAGCAATACCTGACCGGACTCGAAGAGCCGGCGCCGGTGGACTACGACGGTCTGCTCGACCTCGTCGGCTTCAACCGCACCGACGTGTTCCGCAATCCCAACACGGTGAACCTGCTCGGCAATTACCCGGCGTCGATCGCGCGCGCCGGTTTCGGGTATCTGGCCAAGGCGGAGGAACTGCGGCAGCCCGACGGTTCGGTCGTGGGCGCCGACACCCTGGCGTACGACGATCTGACGGCGCAGGCGGTGCGTTGCTACGAACTGTCTCTGCGCTTCGACCCCTACAACGGCATGGTCGCCGCGGGCTACTCCCCGTCGCTCCTGCTGGAGAGGGGACAAACGGACAGCGCGCTGTCGTACCTGGCCAGCATCCACAACCGGCTCGCGCCGGACCTCGAACAGGCGGCCGTGCTGGCGGGCATGCGGGGACTCGTGGCCATGGGCCGCGGGCAGATCGCGATCGACTGGCTGGACCAACGGATCACCATCGAGCCCGCCTGGCACCTGGGATACGAACTGCTGTTCCGCATCCACGAGGCCGACGGCAAGGTCGGCCGCGCGGCGGATGTGGTCGAGCGCTGGCGCCGCACCAACGGAACGGACGACCCGGCGCTGCGGCATCAACTCGAACAGCTTCGCGCGAACTCGCAACGCCAGGAGCGTGAACGACGCGAGCAGGAGGTTCGCGAGAGCGGCCTCCTGCCGGAGGAGAAATGATGACGACCGTGGACTGGAGCGGCCTGCGCGGCGAACTCCCCGAAGCGGTGACCTCGTTGCTCGCGCCGGGCGTGCGGGTGGTGGTCACCGGTTGCGCCGGGTTCATCGGCAGCCATCTGACGGAGGCTCTGCTGGCCCTCGGCTGCGAGGTCGTCGGCGTGGATCGGCTCACCGCCTACGACGACCCGCAGCAGAAGCGCGACAACCTCCCCGCGAGCCTGGCGAACCCGAGCT
>CAZJMO010000284.1:0-4421 GCA_964547085.1 uncultured Fibrobacteraceae bacterium
AGAAAACCCAGGACCCGAATCACCGCGCGCAGGTTCACGACTTCTTGCTCTCCGGCGTGAAGAAGGTCTCGACCGCGGCCAGGCCCGCGGGCAGGGCGAAGACCAACACCTCGTCGCCGGGCTTCAGCACGGTCTGCCCGCCCGGCGTCTCGACCCCGGTCTTCTTGATCACCGCGCCGATGACCGCATCGCGCGGGAAGTTCAGCTTGTGCAACGGGACGCCGACCGCGGCGTCTCCGCTCTCGAGGCGATACTGCAGGATCTCGGCGCCGGTGAAGCCCAGCTTCTCGGCCGAGACCACGGCCCCGCGCTTGACGAAGCGCGCGATCGAGGCCGAACTCGACCGCCGCGGCGAGACCGCGGCATCGATCCCCAGCCGGGGCAAGAGCTCGACATAGTCGGCGCGGTCGACCAGGCAGACGGTGCGGCCGACGCCCTGGCGGCGCGCGAGCAGGCAGCTGAGGATGTTGACCTCCTCGTCCTGGCCCACGGCCACGAACCCGTCCATCTCGCCGAGGCCCTCGTCCACCAGCGGCGCCGTGTCCACCGGGTCGATGTTCAGGACCAGCGCGTGGTGCAGATGTTCGCTGGCCGCGTGGCAGCGTTCGGGGTCGGGATCCACCAGCTTGACCTTGACCTTGGCGGCGATCAGATCCCGCGCCAGTTCCAGGCCCATCGGGTTGGCGCCGACGATCATCACCTTCTGCAGCGGTTCCTGCTGGGCGTGGATGTAGTAGAGCGAGCGATCGACCAGGCGGCGGGTGCCGGTGAAGTAGATGATGTCGCCGGGCTGCATCACCGTGTCGCCGTTGGGAATCAGCGTCTCGTCGTCGCGCACGATCGCGGCCATCAGGGCGATCGAGCTGCCCAGCTCCTTGTTCAGGTCGCGCAGGCGCTTGCCGGCCACGTAGCTGTCGGGCTCCACCGTGGAAGCCACGACCCGAACGCGGCCACCGGCGAAGCGGTAGGCCTCGCGCGCTCCCGCGCGAAAGAGGATCTCCCGGATCGCGTGGGCAGCCTCGTGGTCCGGGTTGATCGCCAGGTCGATGCCGCTGAAGACAGTGCGGCCGCCCTGGTAGTAATCCTCGTCGCGGACGCGCGCCACCTTGATGCGGGCACCGAGCCGGTCCGCGGTCAGACAGGCGATGATGTTGGTCTCGTCGCTGTCGGTGACCGACGCGAAGAGGTCGCAATCGGTCATGCCGATCGTCTCGAGCGCGGCGGGCGCCACGCCGCTGCCGTTGACGAAACGACAGTCCAGCGTCTCCTTCGCCTTGTCCAGGACGGTCTGGTTTCGCTCCACGAGCACCACGTCGTGGTCCGAGGCGCTCAGGTTGTGCGCCAGGTCGTAGCCCACCGCACCGGCGCCGATGATCACGATCTTCAAGCGTCCTCTCCCCGATAATCGTTCAGGACGGCCAGGACGGTGTCCATGTCGGCCGCCGTCACGCCGAGGTTGGGAATCAGGCGGACGCGGCTCGGTCCGAAGCTCAACGCGTGAATATCATGCGCGGCCAGATAGGCGAGTAGTCCTTGTCCCGAACCCGGCGCCGCCACGTCGACCATGACGATGTTCGTCTCGACGGGATGATTGACGCCGAGCAGGGGATTGTCCAGTTCCGCGGCGACCCGGCGGGCGTGGTCGTGATCCTCTGCGAGGCGCTCGAGATGATGATCCAGCGCGTACAGACAGGCAGCCGCCAGAAGGCCCGACTGCCTCATTCCGCCGCCCAGGCGCTTGCGCAGGCGTCGGGCGCGGTCGATGACGGCGCGGTCGCCGGCCAGGCACGAGCCAACCGGGGCGCCCAGCCCCTTGCTGAAACACACCGACACCGTGTCCGCGGGCGCCGCCAGCACGTCGAGCGGCGTGCCGGTCGCGACGTGGGTATTCCAGAGTCGCGCGCCGTCGATGTGCACTCGCAGGCCACGCTCATGCGCCCGCTCACCGACCTCCTCTGCCAGATGCTGCGGGAAGATCCGCCCGCCGGCCTTGTTGACCGTGTTCTCCATGCAGACCATGGCAGGTTCGGGATGATGGACATCGCCCGGGGGCAGATGGACCACCGCCTGATCCCAGCTGAACGCGCCGCCGTCGCCGGCCACCAACGCGGTCTGCACGCCCCATAGCGCCCCCGGCGCACCGCCCTCGAACTGGTAGATGTGTGCGTTCGCTTCCAGGATGACCTGCTGCCCCGGCCACGCCTGGGCACCCACGGCACACTGGTTGGCCATCGTGCCGCTGGGCACGTAGAGCGCGTCTTCCTTGCCCAGAAGGACCGCCGTGCGCTCTTGGAGCGCCAAGACCGTGGGGTCGTCGCCGAGAACGTCGTCGCCCACCTCGGCGCGCATCATGGCCTCGAGCATCGCAGGAGTCGGGCGCGTAACAGTGTCGCTGCGCAGATCGATCACGCCGGATAACCTCCGTGAACCAGGACACAAAAAGAAACCGGCACGACCGGCCCTGAGGACCGTTCCACCGGACATGGATCCGCGAGGGGCCCGGCACATCGTCGAGCCCCGAACAGCGGTCAGACCGTGGTCGCCTCGCCGGCCACACGATCCTTGAGCATCTTGGACACCTTGAACACCGGAACTCGTCGCGGCGGCACCGGCACGGCATCACCCGTGCGCGGGTTACGCGCCATGCGTTCCTTGCGTTCCTTCACCTTGAAGGTGCCGAAGCCGCGGATCTCGAGATGCTGCCCCTCCACCAGCAGGTCGCCGATCTTCCGCAGGAAGAGATCCACGGTCTCGCCGACTTCTTTCTTCGTCAGCCCTGTCCGTTGGGCGATGTCCTCCACGATATCGGCTTTCGTCATCCGACTACCCTCCTTCGGTAGGGTTCGGGCCAGCCCCTGCCAGCAGGGGTTCTGAAGCACCATCCTCAGACATAACCACAAAGGCGTCAAGGGCTTTGTAGCGCCGAAGCGCCGAGTCGCCCAGACGCGACGACGTCGGCCCTTCCCATAAGGCACATTGCATGAACGGGGCTCTGAAGACATGGCAGGACACAACGCTCCCGGCGACGGCGTGGAATGTCCCACGATGTCCGATGATGCCCCACCGGTCAGGCAACTCGATACCCGACAAGGAATTATGCAGGCCCCAAACGCCTAATACAGCCATGGCACCTACCTTGCAATCCTGTTTCCGGAGCCGGCCGGAAAAGCCCAGCAGCCACAAGCAACAGAGCATGCAACTCAGTCGCTTCTCCGGCCGGTCCCGAACAACAAGCCACCAGGCTACGAGCGACGAGCCACCGGCTTACGAGCGAACCGGAACAGTTTGAAGGAGGACCGACCATGGCCAGCAAGAAGATCATCCTCACATTGATGTGTCTGACCGCCCTGACTTTCGCGGCCACCGGCTGCGGCGACGACGACAGCAATCCCGTCGCCCCCGCCGTGGACACCGCCCCGCCCGTGCTCCCCTCGGGCCTGGACCTGCAGTACGTCGCGGCCGATCGCGCCGTCACCGTCTCGTGGGACCAGAACGTCACCGACGCCGATTTCGCCGGCTTCCTCGTCTCGCGGGCCATCTGCAACAACGAGCCCGTCGCCCTGGTGAACGAGCCCCAGACCACCCCCTACTACACGGACAACGACCTGGCCGTCGGTAGCCTGGTGACCTACTTCATCTCCTCGGTCGACGAAAGCGGCAACATCAGCGCCGCCGCCACGATCGTACTGAACCAGGATTACTCCGACGAGCCCGTGCGCGACAACATCCCGCAGTAAGTCGAAGCGACCGAAGGGTTGGTTCCCTTTCGCGACGCCGCTCGTGAGGCCTTCCGCCGACGGCGGGAGGCCTCGAGCCTTTCCCGACAGACGAACACGGAGACACTTCATGCGCCGCATCCTGATCTCGACCGTGTTGCTGGGCCTCGTACTGGGTCTGGCCGCCTGCAGCAGCGACAGCGATTCGTCGTCCCTCGCCAATCCCGTCGCCCCCGCCGTCGACACCGCACCGCCGGTCGCCCCGACCACGGTGTGGACCGCCAAGAGTCTGGATCTGGTGAAAGTATCGTGGGACGCCAACGTCAGTGATCCGGATCTGGCGGGCTATCGCCTGACCCGCACCGGTGGCGACATGACCGTGGTGCTCATCGACCAGCCGATCGACGTGCTGCGATTCGTCGACGACCATCCGTTCGCAGGCGTGGCGACATACGCGGTCACCGCCGTCGACGCCGACGGCAACGAGAGCCCGGCCACGACCATCACGCTCGACTATCTCGACGACGACGATACGCCGCAACTCTCCAGGTATTGACGGGTGCCGCGCGGCTCAGCCGCAGCGTCCGGCCAGACCGCTCCACGCCGCCCACACCTGACCGCACTCCAGCGTCTCGAGCCAGCCGAACTCCGGTCCGCGCGGATCCTCCCGCCGGGCCGACGCGCGGAGCGCCACCACCTGCGCGG
>CAZJMO010000285.1:0-344 GCA_964547085.1 uncultured Fibrobacteraceae bacterium
ATGGACGAAACCACGATGGTCATGTCCTGTGACGTCGTCGAGCCGGCCGACGGCGACGGGCACAAGTTCGTGGAACTGCAGTTCTCGTCCGTCCGGATGAAGGGCTCCGACCGCACCATCGTCAAGATGATCAACATCTCCAGGATCAAGGCCCTGCGCTCCGCCCTCTCGTCCATGTCCCGCTTCAACGCCGAAATCATCGACCACGCCGGGGAAGGCATCTTCGTCTGCAACGAGGACTCGGAGGTCCTGGTCTGGAACCAGGCCATGACCGAGCTGGTGGGATACCGGCAGGGTGACGCCCTGGGCCGATATAGTAAATCTCTATGCTGATCTTCTTAACA
>CAZJMO010000285.1:354-4312 GCA_964547085.1 uncultured Fibrobacteraceae bacterium
CTGTTCGGCAAGAAGGTGGGCGACGTCCTGTCGATAATGTCCGAACTGGACATCGACCGCAGCTTCAAGAACGCCCTCTGGGGAAAGGCGGAGACCCTGCGCGACCTGCGTATCCGGAACCGCCGCAACGGGGAAGTCCGCTGGGTCTCGATGGTCCTCAGCCCCCGGTTCTACGGCGACGGCAGCGTGGACGGCGTGATCGGCCTGGTCCGGGACGTGACCACGCGGAAGCATTCCGAGGACCGCCTCGTCTACCGCGCCTATCACGACCAGTTGACCGGCCTGCCCAACCGGCTCTATTTCAAGGACGCGCTGAAGACGGCGATCGCCAACGCCAACCGCGAGGAGCACGGCCTGTCCGTCCTGCTCCTGGATCTGGACAATTTCAAGGAAGTGAACGACAGGGACGGCCACGAGGCCGGCGACATCATCCTGCGCAAGAGCGTCGAGCGCATCCGCTCGAACCTGCGTCGCGGCGATTCGATCGCCCGCTACGGCGGAGACGAATTCGTCATCCTGCTGCCCCGCATCACCGGAACCGAAGACGTGACGACGGTCTGCGAGAAGATCATCCGCTCCCTGCGGCAACCCGTCCACGCGATGGGGTCGGAATGGCGGATCACCGCCAGCATAGGCTTCACGCTCTATCCCGATGACGCCCGCTCTTCCACCGGATTGATAAACGGCGCCGACGAGGCGATGTACAAGGCGAAGAACGCCGGACGGAACCGGTTCCGCCGCTTCGGTGAAATCGCCGGCGAGGCGTCCGGCGACTGAGTCCGGGGCCGTCACATCAGATCACGACAGGCGGTGACGATGGCCGCGTCCCATGGATCGCGGCCGGGCAGTCCGAAGCTGGCGTCGCCGGGCAGCACATCCACGTTGTCGCAGCCGGCGGCGGCCAGATGGCGCGCGGCGCGCTCGGCCAGCGGCACCACTCGTTCGACCGTGACGACCTCCGCACACAGGCGCGAGAGAACCGCAGCCTGGTAGCCGCTGCCGGTGCCGACCTCGAGCACGTGCTCGTGGCCCTGGAGTTCGAGCAGCGCGGTCATCAGGCCGACGGTGAAGGGTTTGCTGATGGTCTGACCGTAGCCGATCGGCAACGCGCACGGCTCGTACGCGCGATGCTCGAGGATGCGCGGCACGAACAGGTGCCGAGGCACCGATTCCATCGCTTTCAGCACGTTGTGGTCGGTGATGCCGGGTCGGCGCAGCTGCTCGTGCACCATGCGCCGGCGCGCGACCGCGTAGTCCCGGCGCTTCACGCGGTCTCCGGTCCGCCGTTGTCGACGGCGGTCTTCTCGCCTCGCGTCGGGCCTTCGAAGGTCAGACCGGCGGCCGCGTCCCGATGCAGGACGAACCGGTCGCCGTCGCCGGTGAAGACCGGCACACCGGGTAGCGCGTCGGCCGCCAAGCCGGCGTGGTTGCGCCAGGCGTCTTCGTCGGTCAGGTCGATCTTCAGCGGCGTGAGGCTGGCGTAGCCGTCGCGGACGGCGGCGAAGTCGCTGCCCGGACGATCGGCCCAGTCGGGACCCTTGCCGGCGATCCAGACGAGCGGCCGGCCGCGTGGGTCCTCCATCTCGTTGACGACGTCGTAGTACGTGCGCGAGCCCTGGCGGGTCACCTTCACCCCGCGGAGCGACGACTCGGGCCCGTTGGGCACGTTGATGTTCCACATCGTGCCGGTGGACAACGGGCGCGCGATCAACTCCGGCAGCAGGCGTCGCACCAGCGCGGCGGCCGCGCCGAAGTCGCTCGGATGCCAATCCGCCAGGCTGATCGCCGCAGCCGCGATGCCCTGCACGCAGCCCTCCATGGCCGCGGCCACGGTGCCGGAGTAGTGCACGTCCTCACCCATGTTGGGACCGTGGTTGATGCCGCTGAGTACGAAGTCCGGCCGGTCGTCGCGCAGGATCTTGCCCAGGGCCACCATCACGGTGTCCGTCGGCGTGCCCGAGACGGTCCAGCGGCTCTCGCCGCAGGAGCGGACTCGCAGCGGCTGGTTCAGGGTCATGCAGCGGCTCGTGGCGCTCTGCTGCGTGGCCGGCGCCACCACGGTCATGCGGAAGCCGGGGAGATCGCGCAGCGCGTCCTCGAGCACCCGCAGCCCGAAGGCGTCGATCCCGTCGTCGTTGGAAATCAGGATATGTGTATCGGCCATGTCAGCGCATCCTCTTGGTCTCCCGCCGGCTCGCCAGCAGGACCGTCACCAGGCGGAAGAACCGCCCGGTGTCGATGAATGGATTGATCGAACTCTTCTCGTCGCCGTAGACGGTGCTCACCGGCGCCGACCCGATGCGCGCGCCGCTGCGGGCCAGGCGCACCAGGATTTCCGATTCCGTATCGTAGCGGGTCGTCCGCAGCACCAGGCCGTCGAGGCACGACACGCGGAAGAGCCGGTAACCGTTCTGCGAGTCGGGGATGCGGACACCGGCCAGGCTGCTGACCACCCACGACGTGAACTCGTTGGTGCGCTTGCGCAGCCAGGGCATGTCGTCCGTCCGGTCCATGCGGTTGCCGACCACGACATCGAGCCGGCCGGCGTCGGCGGCCGACATCAGGCCAGCCATCTCGGACGGCAGGTGCTGCCCGTCCGCATCCATGGTGTAGACCCATTCGATGCCCGCGTCCACCGCCCAGGCGAATCCCGTTGCCAGAGCGCCGCCCTTGCCGCGATTTTGCGGATGGACGATCAACTCGGCGCCCGCGCGGCGCGCCGCCTCGGCGGTGTCGTCGCTGCTGCCGTCGTCGACCACCAGGACACGGATGTCCGGCTGCAGCGCGGTGATCTCCGCGATCACCGCGTCGAGGTGGCGCGCGGCGTTGTAGGCCGGCAGGATCACGCCCGATATCGACACGTCGTCACTCCTTCACCAGTTCGGCCTCGAGATCCGCGACGAGGCTCTGCACGCCGGCAGTGAACTCGTCGTCGATGGGGTCGAGTTCGAGGGCCGCCTTCAACTCGACCAGCGCCTCCTGCTTGCGGTCCTGCCGCATCAGTGCGTCGCCGAGCCAGGCGCGGAACTCCATGAAGCGCGGGAACTGCTCGCAGGCCGCACGGAAATGGGCCTCGGCGCCGGCGTGATCATCGAGTTCCTGGATCAGGTGGAAACCGAGCATCTTCCAGCCCATGAGTTCCTCGGGCTGGGTCTCGATCTGCAGGCGCCAGTGCTCGGCGGCAGCCTCGGGGCGACCGACGCTGTGGGCCAGGATGCCGCGCTGCAGGTGCCAGCACGGGTGGTCGTCGGCGGAGGTGGCCGACAGGAGGTCGTGCGCCTGGCCGGTCTCGCCGTCGAGGAGCAGCAGTTGCGCCTTCTCGACCTTGAAGTAGTTCGGCGTGTCGCCGGCCTCGATCGCCGCGTCCAGCAGGTCCTTGGCGTCGGCCGGGTGGTTCTCCGCGTGCAGGCGGATGGCGGCGCCGCCGATCACCTGCGGCTGCCAGCCGTACAAGTCCAGGAACGTCTGCACCGCGTCGACGGTCTTCTGCTCGAATTGCATGCCGGCGACCATGTGGCCGGCCGCCGCGTCGCGAAGGTCGGCCACGACCATCCCGTCGACGTGCTCGAGACAGGCCGCGCAAACGGCTCCGGGCAGGGTCGGCAGGAAGCCGGGGGCCGGCACGATGAAGCCGCCCTCGCCCTGGATCGGCTCGATGATGATCGCGGCCAGCTGGTCGGCGCCGATCTGCTTCTCGATCGCGGTGATGGCCCGCTGTGCGGCCTGTTCACCGGTGACGTCGGCCTCTTCGCGGAACGGGTAGTTCATCGGGATGCGGTAGACCTCGGGGGCGAACGGGCCGAAGTGTGCCTTGTACGGCATGTTCTTGGCGGTCAGCGCCATGGTCAGGTTGGTGCGTCCGTGGTACCCGTGCTCGAAGGCGACCACTGCCTGGCGATGGGTATGCGCCCGGGCGACCTTGACAGCATTCTCGACCGCCTCGGCGCCGGAGTTGAAC
>CAZJMO010000286.1:0-4272 GCA_964547085.1 uncultured Fibrobacteraceae bacterium
GCTTCCATCTGGTCAGCGGCGGCACCGACAACCACCTGCTGCTGGTGAACGTCTCCAACAAGGGGCTCACCGGCAAGGCCATGGAGGAGCTGCTGGAGCACGTCGGCATCACCTGCAACAAGAACACGGTGCCCTTCGACGAGGAGAGCCCGTTCGTGACCAGCGGTGTGCGTCTGGGCACGCCGGCGTTGACCACGCGCGGCATGGGCGTCGACGAGATGCGTCGCATCGCCGACATCATGGATCGCGCCGTTGCGAGCCGTGAGGACGAAGACGCGCTCAACAAGCTGCGCCAGGAGAGCGAAGCGCTCTGCAGCGAGTTCCCGCTCTATCCGGAGTTCTAGTTCCTGCGGTCGGGGCGGCCTGTTCGGTCGCCCCGACCCGCCGGGGTCGGAGCGGCGCCGATGCGGTCGGCGCGACGAACGGAGACGGTCGATGCAATGTCCGAAATGCGGCCATGACGACGACAAGGTCATCGACTCGCGCGCCGTCCGTGAAGGACGCGCGGTCCGCCGACGTCGGGAATGCTTGAACTGCGGCGAGCGCTACACCACGTACGAGGCGTGGGAGACCCGTCCCGTCCTGGTGGTCAAGCGCGACGGCCGACGCCTCGCCTACGACCGGGCCAAGATCACAACCGGCATCGCCAAGGCCTGCGAGAAGCGCCCGGTCTCGCTCGAGCAGATCGAGATCATCGTCGACGGCCTGGAGCAGGACCTCGCCAAATCCGGCCGACGCGAGGTTCCCACCGAGACCCTGGGGCAGATGGTGCTGGAGCGTCTGCGTGAGGTCGACGACGTGGCCTATGTCCGGTTCGCATCGGTCTACCGGAGTTTCCAGGACGTGCAGGAATTTCTCGAACTGTTGCGCCAGTTGCTGGCCGAGCGGGGGGACAATCGGTGAGTGACGGGCCGCGTCACGAAGGTTCCGACGGCGCCGTGCCCCGGGGGACCGGACCGGCGGCGGCCGTGTTGCCTTCGGACGACGAGCAGGTCGAGGAGAGCATGTCCTTCCTCGACCATCTCGAGGATCTGCGCCGCGTCCTGATCCACAGCGCCGTGGCGGGCGCGGTCGGGGCCATGATCTGCTGGTTCTGGTCGGCCGGCCTGTTGGACTTGCTGGTGCACCCGCTGGAAGGGGAGGGCGTCTATTTCACGGCGCCGAACGAAGCCTTCATGACGCGCCTCAAGCTGGCGGGCATCTGCGGGCTTTTTCTGGTCCTGCCGTTCATCCTCTGGAAGATCTACGGCTTCATCCTGCCGGGACTCTACAGCAAGGAACGGCGGGTGGTGACGCCGCTGCTGATCGTCAGCACCTTGCTGTTCTATACGGGCGTGGCGTTCTCCTTCACCATTGTCTGCCCGACGGTCGTGCGTTTCCTTCTGACCTTCGGCACCTCGATCATGCAGCCGCTCATCGGGATCGGGCCGTATTTTTCGTTCGTCGCGCAGCTGAGCTTGGCATTCGGGCTGGTGTTCGAGCTGCCGGTGCTGGTGTTCTTCCTCTCGATGGCGGGGATCGTGGATCCGCGCCTGCTCCTGCGGACCTGGCGCTACGCCGTGATCATCATCGCGGTCGCGGCCGCCGTGCTCACACCGCCGGACATCTTCAGCCAGCTCGCTATGGCTGTTCCGGTGGCCCTTTTGTATATCTCCTCGGTGCTTGTCTCGATCGTGGCCACCCGACGGCGGCGTTTCCGGAGAGAGGCGGATGGCGAGGCGGATGACAAGGCGGATTCGTGATCTCGGACCCCGGCGCCCTTGCATGTTGACACTGCGGTGGCGACTTCGATAATGGGATCGCCCTAGTTTCTGTCACCGACCACTGGGAGTGGTATGGCGCTGCCCGATTTTGAACGCATCAAGCTCGCCCGCTTGCAACACCGCATCCGTCCCCATCTGGACGCCATGACCTTGGCGTTGGATCGCCTGGTGAGCTCGGACATCGCGCTCGCCGACGAGGTGGGCCGCCACGTCCGGGACGGTCAAGGCAAGCTGTTCCGGCCGACCTTGCTGCTCCTGAGCGCGCTGGAGAACGGGCATGTGCCCGGGGAGGCGATCGAGGCGGCGGCGGCCGTCGAACTCGTCCACACCGCGACCCTCGTCCATGACGACTTCATCGACGACGCGGAGATGCGGCGCGGGCGACCGGCCGTGAACGTGAAATACGGGCCGGCGACGGCGCTGATCATGGGCGACCTGCTGTACACGCGGGCGCTGCAGCATCTGGCGCGGCTGGGGCTCGTCCGCCCGTACCAGTTGATGACCGACGCGGCGGTCAACATGAGCGAAGCCGAGATGCTCCAGGTCCAGACCCGATTCCGCCTGGACGTGGATGAGGAGGTCTACCTGCGGATCATCTACCAGAAGACCGCCTCGCTCATCGAATGCGCCTGCCGGATCGGCTGCTCGTTCGTTCCGGGCGGCGAGTCCATGGACGACGTGTTCCGGCTGTTCGGTCGTCAGACCGGGCTGGTGTTCCAGATCACGGATGATATCTTCGATTATCTTGGCGATCCCCGGCGACTGGGCAAGCCCACCGGCTGCGACTGGGAAGAGGGGCGGATCACGCTGCCCCTGATCGCCTCCTGGCGACGCGCCGGGGATGCCGAACGCCGGGAACTGGCCGACCTCGATGCGGCCCGTGAACCCGCCGACCGAGCGGCCGGCTGGGCGCGGGTGCAAGCCTTCGTGGAGAACCACGGAGGCGTCGAGTATGCGTATGAACGGGCCCGGATCTTCGGTGACGAGGCCAAGAAAGCCCTGGCGGATCTGCCTGCCAGTCCACGACGGGAGCTGCTGACGACCGCCGTGGAGTATGTGATCAACCGCCTCAACTGAGGTGCGGCACGGGTGGATGATGACCCAAGAACAAAACAATGATACGAACGAATCGGTGACCTGGAAGATGCCCGACGATTCCGCCGGCTTCCTGCTCGCCGAGCGTGCTGCCTGGCACGTCCTGGAACTCAAGGGCGACGATGTTGCGATCATCGACCTGCGCGGGCTGTCCGACGTCTGTGATTTCTTCGTCCTGGCCTCGGGCCGGGCGGATGTCCAGGTCCGGGCCATCGCCAGGAACGTGCGCGACGGGCTGGTTGCGGTCGACCAGAGGCCGTCCGGCACCGAGGGCGAGAGCGAGGGCCGCTGGGTCCTGCTGGATTACGTCGATGTCGTGATCCATGTCCTCAAGCCGGAGGTCCGCGAGTACTACCAGCTCGAGCGCCTGTGGGCCGACGCGCCCGTGCTTGTCGTCGATCAGGAGCATCTACGGTCCGAGGGCTTCTGCCGTCGCCACCCCAACCTGGCGTTCCCCGGGGGGACGCCGACGGAATGACATCATGATCGAGACGACCATCAGGAACGCGTTCAAGACGCCGCTGGAGAAGCTGGGAATCTACGAGGAAGACATCGAGATCGTGCTCGAGAAGCCTCGTGAACGCAGCCACGGCGACCTCAGCACCAACCTTGCGCTGATGCTGGCCAAGCGCGTCGGGCGCAAGCCCCGCGAACTGGCCGGGGAACTGGCCGCGGGTCTGGAACTGGATCGCGACCTGGTGGAATCGGTGGAGATCGCCGGTCCCGGGTTCATCAACTTCCGCCTCGGACGAAGTTACCAGGTGGCGCGGCTGCTCGCGCTCTGGTCGGGCGAGGCGCTGGAGGAGATCCGCACCGGCGGCGACAAGCGCATCAACGTCGAGTTCATCAGCGCCAACCCCACCGGCCCTCTGAACGTGGTGTCGGCGCGTGCGGGGGCGTTCGGGATGACGCTCTGCCGGCTTCTCGACGCGGTGGGTTTCGACGCGCACAGCGAGTACTACGTCAACGACGCCGGGCGGCAGGTGACCCTGCTGGGCGCCTCTCTCCGTGCGCACTACATGCAGCTGCGCGGCCGACCGGTGGAGTTCCCGGAGAACGGCTACCAGGGTCGGTACCTCGAGATCATGGCTGCCGAACTGCTCGAGCAGGACAGCCAGGCGATCCAGGAAGCGGCCAAGGCCTTCGACAACGAGAGCTTCCAGCGGCTCCCCGCGCCCGACGGCAACGCCGAGGACTGGTGCGCCAAGGACGAGGTCGAGTCCATCCGCTGCTTCGCCAAGTTCGCCCTGATGAAGATCCTGGGCTGGCAGCGCGAGACCTGCAAGCGGTTCGGTCTGCGCTTCGACACCTGGTATTTCGAGTCCGAGCTTCACGAGACCAAGCGCGTCGGGCGGGCGCTCGAGACGCTGCGCAAGAGCGATTGCGTCTACGAACAGGACGATGCGCTCTGGTT
>CAZJMO010000287.1:0-4253 GCA_964547085.1 uncultured Fibrobacteraceae bacterium
CCAGATCGTCACCAACCTCGTCCTCGCCGCCGAACGCCAATACGTCCCCGTGACCCTGATGGCCGGCTCGCTCTCCCCGCACTCGGCCCGCCTGCGGTGGCCCGGAAACGCGCTCTACCGCGACGTCTTCGACCGCTTCGCCCACATCGGCGTCAGCACCGAGGAGGACCGCGCACGCTTCGTGGACGACCTCGGCGTCTCGGTCCCGGTCTCGGTCACGGGCGACACCCGCATCGAGCAGGTCATCGTGCGCTACGAGGAGAGCTGCGGCGGCGCGGTGAGCGAACGCCTGCGCGCCATCGGCGGCCGCCTGCTGGTCCTGGGTTCCACCTGGCCGCCCGACGAGAAACTCTGGTTGCCGGTGCTGCCCGAACTGCTCCGCCGCCACCCGGATCTGCGCGTGGTCCTCTGCCCGCACGAACCGTTGCCCGAGCGGCTGGCCGACCTCGAACGCGCGCTCGCCGCGGCCGACGCGCCGACCGTGCGGCTGTCGACGCTCATGGACGGCGCGGAGGGCGAGGCGCGCGTTGTGCTCGTCGATTCGGTCGGCGTGCTGGCGGAGATCTACCGCGCCGGCTGTCTGGCCTATGTCGGCGGCAGCTTCACCACGGGCGTCCACAACACCATGGAGCCGGCGATCGCCTCGCTGCCGGTGATGTTCGGCCCCCGGATCCACAACGCGGAGGAAGCCGCGGTCCTGGTCGACCGCGAGGCCGGTTTCGTCACCGAGCGGCCGGAGCAGGCCCTCGCCCGCGCCGATGCGCTCCTGGCCGACCCCGATCTCCTTGCGCGCACGGGCGAGGCGGCGCGGCAGGTGGTCCTCGACCAGCGCGGCGCCACAGCCAAGAGTCTGGCCGTCCTGCGCCCTTATCTGCGCGCCTAGGCGCTGGCCTCGCGACGGTCGCGGTCGTATCATTGCGGCTCACCGGATCGCGAAAGGAACCGCCATGCGTCCCAGTCAGGCCGACCGTATCGAGCACGCCGCCCACCTGCCCCAGAACCTGGACTCGACGCCGCGCTGGCGCATGCCGTACGCCGAACGCCCCCACTACATCCAGCTCGAGACCGTGACCAAATGCAACGCCAAGTGCCCGTTCTGCCCGCAGAACGAGATCGACCGCGGCGTGCCCAGGATGCCCGACGAAATCTGGCAGCGCGTGGCCGAACAGACCCGCGGCTGGGGCCTGACCTACCGCCCGTTCCTGACCAACGAGCCGTTCGTGGACGTGCGCCAGGCCGAGATCTGCCGCCACATCAAGCAGAACGACCCCACCGCCAAGGTCGAGTACAACACCAACGGCGAACTGGTGACCGAGAAGACCGCGCGGGCCATCCTCGAGGCGGGCGTCGACATCATGCGCTTCTCGATCGACGGCCTCTCGCGCGAGTGCTACGAGCCCAGCCGCGTCGGCGTCAGCTACGACAGCGTCTACGACCGCGTCCCGGGTTTCCTGAAGATCTGGCGCGAGGAAGGGTACGAGGAGAAGGGCGTCTTCACCGAGGTCCGCTGCATCCGCGTCCCGGAGAACGAGCACGAGCTGGACGAATACAAGGCGTTCTGGCAGCCCAAGTGCAGCGATGTCGTGATCACCGAGCTCTACGAATGGCCCTGGACCGGTCAGAAGCGCGAGGACACCGTCCTGAAACCCTGCCTCAAGGTCCTGGACGAGCTCTTCGTCTACGCCAACGGCAACGTCACCATGTGCTGCTGGGATGTCCACGAACGCGCCGTGATCGGCAACGTCATGGACCAGACGATCGAGGAGATCTGGACCGGGCACGTGGTGAACAACCTGCGCACGCTGCTGGACGACGGGCGGCGCGACCTGATCACCTTGTGCTCCCGATGCAACGCATATCAAGGCTACGACTTCTCGAAATTCGAGCGGTCGTCGTCGCGCTGATAAGAAACCCCGGGGGCGTCAACGGCCGCGCCCGCATCGGTCGCGGGCGTGGGACCGGGCTTCGGTGAAGATATTTCCGGATGGACGCCGCATTGTCGGATCCACATGGTACGACCGGTATCGTGATCGAATGTCGTCCATTGTCGAAAGCGACAGCATGTCCGTGCCCGACGCGCATCACGCCCCGCTCCGGTCGTCGATTGTCGTCGCCGTCCTGACAGCCTTGACCTGTTTGCTTCTGCTCGGTTTCGATTTCCCGGACAATATCACCGACAGTTATTGGTACCTCAAGATGGCGTCCGGCCAGGGCGACGAGGTCGTCAGACCGTTCGCCGCGCGCATACTGCATCCATTCCTCGCCGGTTCCGCCGCGCGCCTGCTCGGCGCATCGATCGAGAACGGATTCCGGGTCGTCGCCGTCTTCTCGCTCCTGCTCTTCTGTGTCGCGACGGCCTGCCGACTGCACCGTGGCCGCGTGTCCTGGCAGATCGCCGTGCCGATCCTGTTGACACCGCTGCCGCTGCTCATGTTGCGTCACGGATATATGCCGGACCTGGCCCACGCTGCGTTGCTTTCCTTGTTTCTGGTACTGGTCGACCGGCGCTTCCTGCCGGCCATGGGCGTATTGCTCGCGTTGTTTCTCTGCCGGGAGGCGACGGCCCTGATCGCCATTCCCCTGGTGCTGTGGCTCATCGCCCGTCGGCAGTTGAAGTCCGCCTCGATCGTGTTGCTGGTCAGCGGCGCCAGCCTGATCCTCGTCCGCCTCTTGGTCGGCAGTGGTCATTCCAACGCGCATGGGATCGACGCCCTGACCTATGTTTTCTTCAAGATGCCCTTCAACCTCAGCCGTAACCTGTTCGGCCTGGAGTTGTGGGTCAATACGATCGAGTACTGCACGCCGTCGCAGGTCTGGGAACTGCCCGGCTGGCTGGCCCGCGGGTCGGTGCACGCCGTGGGCGTGTGCGGATTCAACCATTTGCGTCCGTTGCATCTGGTCAGCAGCGCGTTGACCACGTTCGGCGTGCTCCCTTGCGTTGGTGTTTTCTGGTGGCGGCGTTGCGGTCGCACGGGATTCGCCACACAGTCGCTGTCGCTGATCATCGCTTGTTCCTATGGCCTGCTCACGCTGGCGCTCACGCCCACGATGGGGGCCGCGATCGATCGCCTGATCGGTTACGCTTGGCCGGTCTTCCTGATCGGGGTGCCGGTCCTCGCTGCGCGCCGCTTCACCATCGACCGGCGCCGCTTGACGTATCTGGCGGGCCTTCATCTCGCACTGGCCTGGCTGCCTCTTCTGTGCTCCCGCCTGTGGAGCGATCCGACCGCTTCACTCTCGATCACTTGCCTGCTGGCGGCAGCGGTCTACGTCCTGGTTTGGCATCTGCTCTCGCCGCTGCGGGCATGAGTGACAGGCCCACGTGGCCGACCTTTCCCGTCCTGTTTATCGTGGTTCAGGCTTCGCCCACTCGATCCATGGAGCGATCATGAACGACGATCCCACACTTCCGACCGACCCCGACGACGACTCCACCTTATCCCTCGGCCCCGGCGACGGCGCCGACGCAGGTGAGGAGATCGGCAGCGTGATCGGGCCCTACCGCCTGCTGCGTCCCATCGGCAGGGGCGGCATGGGCGAGGTGTTCGAGGCCGAACAGACCGAACCGATCCGCCGCCGCGTCGCCCTGAAGGTCATCAAGCAGGGCATGGACACCCGCGCGGTGGTCGCCCGATTCGACGCCGAGCGCCAGGCCCTGGCCATGATGGACCACCCCTGCATCGCCAAGGTCTACGACGCCGGCGCCACCGGGCGCGGCCGCCCCTTCTTCGCCATGGAGTACGTCGAGGGCGAGCCGATCACCGACTACTGCGACCGCCGCCGCCTGGGCATCGAAGCACGGCTCGAACTGTTCGTACGGGTTTGCGAGGGCGTTCAGCACGCCCACCAGAAGGCCGTGATCCACCGCGACCTGAAGCCCTCGAACATCCTGGTCGCCGAGGTCGACGGGAAACCGCTGCCCAAGATCATCGACTTCGGCGTGGCCAAGGCCACGACCCAGCGACTGACCGAGATGACGATGTTCACCGAGATGGGCCAGATCCTCGGCACACCCGAGTACATGAGCCCGGAACAGGCGTCCCTGACCGAGGACGACATCGACACGCGCACCGACGTCTACGCCCTGGGCGTCGTGCTCTACAAGCTCCTCGTCGGCACGTTGCCCTTCGAGTCGGAAGACCTGCGCCGGGCCGGCATCGAGGCCGTCCGCCGGATCATCTGCGAGAAGGACGCGCCGCGGCCGAGCACGCGTTTCAGCAGCCTCGGCGACCGGACGTCCGATGTGGCCGCGG
>CAZJMO010000288.1:0-837 GCA_964547085.1 uncultured Fibrobacteraceae bacterium
GAGGTCCGCCCGCCTGAGGTGCCGGGCGACGGGGACGTCCACCGTGGCGTCGAGACCATGATCATCACCGCGCACGGCTCCATCGAGACTGCGGTCGAAGCGATGAAAGAGGGCGCCTTTGACTACCTGACCAAGCCCTTCTCGCCCGACCAGGTGCGCCACCGCCTGCGGCAGATCGAGCGCGTGCGCAACTTGCAGAACGAGGTCGAAGGCCTCAAGCTGCGAGTCGGCGAACTACCCTTCAAGAGCGACTTCCTGACCCGCAGCGGAGCCATGCTCCACACCCTCGAAGTGGCCCGGGACGTCTCGGCTTCCGACGCGACCGTGCTCATCACCGGCGAGAGCGGGGCCGGGAAGACCCTGCTGGCCCGCCTGATCCACGCGGCCAGCCCCCGCCGGAAGGCGCCGTTCGTCACGGTCGATTGCACGGCGTTCCAGGAGTCCCTGCTCGAATCCGAGTTGTTCGGGCACAAACGCGGAGCCTTCACCGGCGCGGTGGACGACAAGACCGGCAAGGTGGCCACGGCCGAGGGCGGGACGCTGTTCCTGGACGAGATCGCCGAAGTGCCGGCCCATCTGCAGAGCAAGCTGCTGCGGTTGGTCGAGGAGCGGACCTACGAACGGGTCGGCGATCCCAACCCGCGGTCGGTCGACGCCCGGATCATCGCCGCCACGAACCGTGACCTGGACGAAATGGTCCGGGACAAGGAGTTCCGGGAAGACCTGTTCTACCGTTTGAGCGTCGTGGACCTGGCCATCCCTCCGCTCCGCAATAGGCCGGAAGACAACCCCGTCCTGGCCCAGGGCTTCGTCGCCACCTACAACGCTCGCACCCAT
>CAZJMO010000288.1:847-4246 GCA_964547085.1 uncultured Fibrobacteraceae bacterium
GTCGGACGCTCTCCTCGTCCTCGCGCAGGGATTCGTCGCGACCTTCAGCCGCAACCACGACCGTCGCGTGACGGACTGGGACGACGACGTCGAGCGCCTGGTGGTCGGCTACAGGTGGCCGGGCAACGTGCGCGAACTGGCCAACACCATCGAGCGCGCCGTGCTGCTGTGCTCGGGGCGGACCATACGTCCCGAGCACCTGCCGGACAGGATCACGAAGGCCGACGCGACTCCTGGCGCCGAGGGCCGACTCTCGACACTGGCCGAACTCGAAGAACAGGCGATCCGTCAGGTGCTCGCCACCGGCTGTCCCCTGGACGAGGCCGCCCAGACCCTGGGAATCGCTCCTTCCACGTTGTGGCGGAAGCGCAAAAAGTATGGAATCTGATCTACCTTCCGGCGCCCTTCGATCTGCACGACGGGTTTCAATCTGAACGATCCGTCGGATAGATGCCGCAAATGCGGGGGTTTCCAGCCCGCAGGGCTTCGTCCGTTACGCGAATCCTTCATGATGAAACCCAACGGCCATCCCCAAGCGGCTCGTCTTCAGCGTAATCGACTGTAATCAAACACGATATGCATGTGGCCCAATCCGTGCCTATGACCTCCTGGAGACTTCGAACCGGGAGCATGCATGGAAATCTGGACCCGACAACAGGATCAACTGGGCTGGACTCCCTGGCCCGACATTCCGCAAGGATTGGCCGCCATCGCGGCGAAGCCTGACGCCCGCCACATTTTGCTGGTCACGACCGCCCCTGGCCCCGACCACGCGACGCTGATTGCGGTGCTACAGCTGATCCAGGGCCTGGGCGGATGCGACGTCACCGTGGCCAGCCCCCACCCCTCCACCGACTGGGCCGAATCCCTCGAACCGCTGGGCGTCGATCACCTGTGGGTCGTCAACCAGGGTCCCATGGACCGCGCGACGCGTCTCCGAAATCCGACCGAAGTCCACAACGACATCTGCCCTCACCTGCACGCCAAGTCATCCGGCGCCACCACGCTTTCGGTCTGCGGGTGCCACCACGATCGGCTCGTCCTGGCGCGGCATCACCTCGAGGCCTGGTGCCTGAGCGGTGGCGACAATTGCCCGCACCTGCACGGGGACGGGTTCGATGTTTAGCGCGGTGAGCCGCCTGCGCGACCTGGTCGCCGGCCAATCGCCCGAAGGCCTGTTGGTCGGCGGCTTCGGTGCACTGATCTTCTTGGGCACCGGCCTGCTGCTGTTGCCTTGGGCACATCACGGACAGATCGGGCCGCTCGACGCCCTGTTCACGGCCACTTCGGCCGTCTGCGTGACGGGCCTGATCGTCGTGGACACCGGCGGCGACTTCACGGTCTTCGGCCAGCTGGTCATCCTTGCCCTGATCCAGGCCGGCGGCATCGGCGTGATGTCGTTCGCTGCGGTGGCCTACCAGCTGCTGCGGCGGCGCTTGAACCTGCGCGCCCAGGCGGCCCTCGCCAGTTCCATGCTGCAGAGGGAGGCCGCCGCCGAGTTCCGCGACGTCTTTCGCCGCATCCTGCACTTCGTCCTGCTGGCCGAATCGGTCGGCATGGTCCTGCTGTTCGTCGGCATGCTGCCGGCCAAAGGGGCCGCGGATGCAGCCTACTCGGCCGTCTTCCATGCCGTATCGGCCTTCTGCAACGCCGGCTTCTCGCTCTACAGCGACAGCCTGACCGGTTTCCGCGGCAACGCCGTGGTCATGGCGACCGTCATGGCGCTGATCGTCCTAGGCGGCATCGGCCACCCGGTGGCCATCGACGTCTGGCAACGGTTCCGCCCGCGGCGCAAGTCGGACGGGACATCGCTGCGCAGGCTGACGCTGAGCTCCCGCGTGGCAATCTGGACCAGCGCGTCGCTGGTCGCCGTCGGCTTCGCCCTCCTGCTGGTGTTCGGCCTGACGGCGGGCGAGACGACCTGGACGGACCGCGTCGCCGGCGCCCTCTTCCAGTCGGTCACCGCACGGACCGCCGGCTTCAACACCGTCGAGATCGGCGACCTCGGCCTGGCCCCGCAGTTCCTGCTGGTGATCCTGATGTTCATCGGCGGCTCGCCGGGCTCCTGCGCCGGCGGCATCAAGACCACGACTTTCGCACTCTGGGTCGCCAAGCTCGCCAGCCGCCTCGGAGGTGCGAAAGGGCCGCGGTTGTTCGGCCGCTACATCCCCGGCGAGATCACAAGGCGGGTATCGACGATCATCGGCCTGGCGATGGCCTGGAATCTCGTTGGCGTTCTCCTGCTCCTGGCCACCGAGGGCACCCGGCCCGGCGTCGGCATGCAGGACGTCGTGTTCGAGCAGATCTCCGCCTTCGGCACGGTGGGCCTGAGCACGGGCCTGACCCCGGAACTGAGCATCGTCGGCCGCCTGTGGATCATCGTCACGATGTTCGTCGGCCGGCTCGGCCCTCTGACCCTCGCCCTGTCCATGTTCACCCGCAGGCAGGCGAAGATTCAATATCCAGAAGGAAGGATCATGATCGGATGAATACCAAAGAGAGACGCGTGTGCATCATCGGGCTGGGCCGCTTCGGCTCGAGCCTGGCGCGATTGCTGGCCAAACGGTGCGAGGTCCTGGCGCTGGATCGCGACATCGACCTGGTGAACGCTGTGGCCGACGATGTCCAGCGGGCGGTCTGCATCGACGCCCGGGATTTCAACGCACTGTCGGCCGTGGTATCGCCGGATTTCGACGAGGCGGTGGTCGGTATAGGCGACAGTATCGAGTCCAGCATCCTTTGCACGCTCCACCTCAGGAAGATCGGCGTACCCATGATCCGGGCCAAGGCCAATACACGGGACCATGCGGAGATCCTCGACTCGATGGGAGCGAAGCACATCGTGTTCCCCGAGTACGACGCAGCCGAGCGTTTGGCCCTTCAGATGTTCAACCCGAACCTGCTGGACTTCATCCCGCTGGCCAAGGACTACCTGGTCATGGACGTCGCTGCGCCGAAGGCGTTCATGGGTCGCTCGCTGATCAGCCTGCAGTTGAGGAGCCGGTTCGGCTTGTTCGTGATCGCCATCAAGAAGAACGAGGGCAAGACGTTCGATTTCCTGCCGGGCCCCGATCACGTGATCGAGGTCGACGACGTCCTGGTGCTGATCGGACGAGAGGATGACATCAAGGCGCTGCAGGAATCGCCCCGGTCGATCGAGCGGATCGTCATGGAGAACGGGGAGCGGGAATTGCCATAAGGAAGCTGATACCGAGGCAGCCAGGACGTGCGCACAGCCAGACACATTGTATTGCGACAGTTCCAGAACTGATCGCCGAGCCGGTCGTGGCGCTTCCTACGCACCGCGGCCGGCTGTCCATCGTCTTTAACGACCCTCGGATCGCCGGTTCCCGACCGGCACCGACAACATCTCGGTGGACGGAGAATTCTGTCGACTTC
>CAZJMO010000289.1:0-3105 GCA_964547085.1 uncultured Fibrobacteraceae bacterium
ATCTCATCGAACAGGTCCGTGATCGCGGTCGGTCCTGACCTGGTCCCGCAGCGCTCCGCGACCCCTGCCGCGCCCTCCTGGGCAGGCAGGGGTCGTTCTTTTGCGCCCTTCCTTGTCCCCGAAACAGTGTGGAAATCTGCGGATAACCTCCGGGATAACCGGGGGATGAAACACGGTTAATCCCCCACTCGCGACGCCTCGTCGTGACCCTGTGGAAAACACCCGAAGACTCCCCAAAGTTGTCCCCACACTATCCGGACACGAAACGGCCCTCCTACCGTGATTCCTGCGACGGGAACGCGTTTTCCACACTGTCCACACCCTCTACGGATACCACGTTCATTATATTTCTATCTCTTTAGAAAGAGTTGGACCGTGGACAAGTAAGACGCTTGATGGTCTGCGAATGATCGCCTATCATACGGCCCTGCCCCGGACGCTATCCCAAACCCCTTCGGAGGACCGGACCGTGAAGTTCGAGATCCAGCAAGCCATCCTGCAGAAGTCCCTGGACCTGGTCGCCGGCGTGGTTCCCAGCAAGACCACATTGCCCATTCTCAAGAGCATCCTCGTCGAGGCGACCGCGAAGGGCCTGTCCTTCTCCGCCACGAACCTGGATATCTCCATGGTGACGCAGACCGACGAGGTCGAAGTCGCCGAGGAGGGCAAAAACGCGGTCCCTGCAGGCAAACTGGTGAGTTTCGTGCGGAGCTTGGCTCCCGGCGCGGTGCAGATCTCGGTCACCGGCGGCAAGCTGTTCATCCGATCTGGCAAGGCATCGCTCGAGGAATCCTGCATGAATCCCGAGGAGTTTCCCAGCTTGCCCGAGCTGATCGAGGGCGAGGGTCTCGAGGTTCCCGGCGACGTGATCGGCGCGATGATCGCGGAGACGAGTTACTCGGTCTCCCGCGACGAGACGCGTCCGGCGCTGCTGGGCATCCTCTGGGCGGGCGACGCCGAAGGCCTGACCATGGTCGCCACCGATGCCCACCGTCTGGCCCGCAGCTGCGGGAAGTTCGGAGGGAACTGCTCCGAGGCCCGCAGCATGATCGTGGGCACCGGCGGCCTGCGACACCTGCCCCGCATTGCCGCGTAGGTCACCGACGGCAGCGAGGTCGAGGTCTACATGGGCGAGAACCAGCTCAGCTTCCGAGCCGGTCAGACGATCCTCCACACGCGTCTGCTCGAGGGTCCTTTCCCCGACTACAACGCCGTGCTTCCCAAGGGGAACGACAAGATCGTGTCGATCGACCGCGAGGCGCTGGGCCAGGCCATCCGCCGCGTGTCCATCACTGCCGACCGTATCACCAGCCAGATCCGTCTGGGCCTGGAGAACGACCGCCTCGAACTGAGTGCCAAAGGCACCGACGGCAGCCGCGCCGAGGACGAGGTGGCCGTCGGTTACACCGGCGACGCCATGGAGATCGGCTTCAACTACACGTACCTGCTCGACATCCTCAAGAACATGAAGTCGGACAACGTGCAGATGCGCCTGCGCGATCCGCAGAGCGCCGCGCTGCTCTCCCCGGCGAACGAGTCCGGTGAGGCCAACGACGACCTGCTCTGCCTGTTGATGCCTTTGCGGCTCGCCGGCGACTAGCGGCTGGACTGGCCCCCGACGTAAGGTCGGCTCGTTCGACCCGTCATCAACTTCCAGGACCGCCGCGATCGATGTCGCGGCGGTCCGTTCGTCCGGGATTCATGCGTCCCGGATGCGGGATGGAGCCGAGTGAAGATTCTCTGGGCGCGCACGACCGGCTTCCGCAACCTTGCCGATGGTGAACTGGAGTTCTCGTCCGGCGTGAATCTCCTGCTCGGCGACAACGGCATGGGCAAGACCAACCTCCTGGAAGCACTCAACTTCCCCGCACTCGGCCGCTCGCACCGAGGTGCCCGCGCCGAGGATCTCATCCGTTTCGGCGCCGATCACCTCCACGTCGCGCTGACGATCGAGGATGAGGACGGCACGCACCGGGCATGCGAGTTCGGGCTCGACCGTGACGGTTCGCGACGCTTCAAGATCGACGGCCACGTCATCGCCCGACGGAGCGACCTGGTCGGTCACCTCGCGACGGTCTTCTTCTGGCCCGAGAGCGTCGAACTGGTGCGCGGCGGCCCCGACCTGCGACGCCGGTTCGCCGATCATGGTCTTTCGGGTCTGGACTCCGCGTACCTGCGGTCCATCGCCGCCTGCCAGCGCACCCTGCGACAGAAGGCGCAACTGCTCAAGGACATCCGTCGCGGTCTGAGATCGGCGTCCGATGCAGCCACGGAGATGGAAGCCTGGAACGCGGATCTGGCGCGACACGCCGTTCCCGTGGGCCTGGGTCGCGCCGAATGGGCCCGACATCTCGCGCCGTTCGCCGCCGCGGTCTACACGGATCTGTCCCGGGACGACACGCCGCTCGGGTTTCGTTACCGTCCCCGCCTGCGCGCCCTCGATCCCGATCGTACAGAAACGCCGTCGCTCGAGCTTTTAGAAGCGGAAATTTTGGCGGAAATTGACTATATTGGTTCGGATGAACGACGTCGTGGCCGACCCCTGACGGGTCCGCAATTCGATGACTTCGATGTCCGACTCGGGGAACTCGACCTGCGAGTCTACGGTTCTCAGGGCGAGACGCGGACCGCCGCCATTTCCCTGATCCTCGCGCAGAGCGATGTGGTCTTCCAGCGGCGACGGGTGCGGCCCGTGCTGTTCCTCGACGACATCTTCAGTGAACTCGACCGCGATCGTTCGCACCGGCTCCAGGAGCGGTGTGCCAGGGATCATCAGATCTTTATTGCGACGGCGCGCCAGGATGATGTGGCGGGATGGTCTCCGGACCGGACTCGCCGTTGGCGCGTCGAGGATGGGAGCCTGACGGAACTTCCATGAATCTGGAACTTCCATGAGTCAACGCAACCGCAAGGAAGGGCCCGTCCGTCTGGATAAGATCCTGGACGGGGTCCTGTCGGAGTATGGTCTGGAAGACCGCCTCGCCGAGCGCTCCCTGCTGTCGGCGTGGGCCGAGATCGTGGGCGCGCGCGTCGCCGCCCATGTCCAGGCTATCGACCTGCGCGAGAGTGTGCTCTTCCTTCTGGCCGACCACGGGGCGTGGCGCC
>CAZJMO010000289.1:3115-4240 GCA_964547085.1 uncultured Fibrobacteraceae bacterium
CCAGGAGGTCAATCTGCTTTTGCCGCGGATCCGCCGCGAGTGCAACGAACGCTTCGGCGACGGCACGGTGACGGAGATCCGCTGGGCACGGCCGTGGACACGGGGTCCCCGGCCCGACAACGAAACATGACGGAACGGATACGACGATGAATGCCGCTGAAGGATCCAAAAAATACACCGCCCAAGGCATCCAGGTCCTCAAAGGTCTGGAGGCCGTGCGCAAGCGGCCCGCCATGTACATCGGCGACACCAGCCCGCGCGGCCTGCACCACCTGGTCTACGAGGTCGTCGACAACTCGATCGACGAGGCGATGGGCGGGTTCTGCGACCATATTGAGGTCATGATCAAGCCCGGGGGCGCGATCGAGGTCGTCGACAACGGCCGCGGCATTCGCGTGGACATGCACAAGACCGAGGGCAAGCCGGCGCTCGAGGTCGTCATGACCAGCCTGCACGCGGGCGGCAAGTTCGACAAGGGCAGCTACAAGGTGTCCGGCGGACTGCACGGCGTGGGTGTCAGCTGCGTGAATGCGCTGTCGTCCAAGATGATCTCGACCGTCTACCGCAACGGAAAGACATACCGGCAGATCTTCGAGCGCGGCATACCCGCCACCGGGGTCGACGTCATCGCGGAGGACGGGAACCCGCAGACCGGCACCACGCAGTGGTTCCAGGCGGACCCGGAGATCTTTCCCGAGCGCGTCTACTGCTTCGAGACGCTGCGGACGCGGCTGCGCGAACTGGCCTTCCTGAACAAGGGCCTGTTCATCTCGCTGACCGACGAGCGGGGCGAGGAGCCGCGCGAGGAGACGTACCACTACGAGGGCGGCATCGTCGAGTTCGTGGAATGGCTCAACGAGGGCCGCAACACGGTGTGCGACCAGACGGTCTATTTCGAGGGCGAGAAGGACGGCGTGCAGATCGAGATCGCGCTGAACTACAACGACAGCTACACCGAGAACCTCTACACCTTCGCCAACAACATCCACACGCACGAGGGCGGCAGCCACCTTTCCGGCTTCCGCGCGGGCCTGACGCGCACGCTCAACAACTACGCGCAGGCGCAGAAGACCGGAAACAGGAGCTGCTTTTGTAATAAAATAGGGGAACTCTATTTCAAAATGA
>CAZJMO010000290.1:0-4138 GCA_964547085.1 uncultured Fibrobacteraceae bacterium
CAAGGAGAACGGCTGGGCCATCGGCGCCGGCGAGGACTACGAGGACGCCGAGTACCAGGACCAGATCGAGAGCACCGCGCTCTTCGAACTGCTGGAAAACGAGATCGCCACGATCTACTACGAGCGCGGCAGCGACGGCGTACCGCGCGAGTGGGTGCGGATCATGAAGAACTCCATGCGCACGGTCAACGCGGAGTTCAACACGACCCGCATGGTCGAGGAATACACGCAGCGCTTCTACGTCCCGTGCATCGAGCAGTCCCGCAAACTCGCCGTCGAGGCGTCCTCGGCGGCGCGCGAACTGGCCGACTGGCGCCGCACCGTGCGCCAGCACTGGGTTGCGCTCCAGGTGCTCTCGATCGATGCCGAGGACCAGGAGGCCCAGCCCATGGGCTCCCGCTTCCCGGTGCACGCGGTCCTGGAACTTGGCGAGTTGAACACCGACGACATCCTGGTGGAGATCTACCACGGCCTGCTCGACACGCAAGGCCGCATCGTCGGCGGCGAGACCGAGACCATGGCGCCGGAAGGCAAGGCGACGACCGGTCGCGTCACGTACGTCGCGGACATTCCGTGCCGCCGTTCCGGGCAACGGGGCTTCACCGTGCGCGTGACGCCGCGTAATCCCAATTTCCCGTTGAACCGATTCGACACCGGGCTGATCCGGTGGTTCGGCGAGGAAACCGAGATCCGGCCCCTGTCGACCCACGGCATGCGGATCTAGCCGCCTGCAACATCGCCGACCCTCTCGGGCCCGCCACCACGGCGGGCCCGCGTCGTTCAAGACTCCGTCGGCTCCTGGAGACCGGGAACCAACCGGCGCAGATCCGCAACGTAAGCGCGGAACTGCTGGCGCCCCGTCCGGGTCATCCGCGCCAGCGTCCGCGGTTTCTTGCCGACGAACTCCTTGCGGATCTCCACCAGACCGCCCGCTTCCAGCTTGCTCAGATGCACCGACAGCGTCCCGTCGGTCAGCTCGAGGGCCGACCGCAGTTCGGTGAACGTCCGCCCGCCGGGGCTGGCCATCAGTGTCGAGAGTATGAGCAGCCGGGCGCGCCCGTGGATGAGCGGCGGCAGCGCTGCGGATGAGCCGCGCCCGAGCGCGGACGACGAGGAGCTTGCCACGCCCCTGGCCTCCTTGCCGGGCTTGGCTGCCGCCAGCGATGGTGTGAATCCGACCGCGGCGATCCATCGCTGCGGCCGAGGTTGACAAGGGGGGCGGCCAGCACCCAGGACCGGTTCAGCCCACCCCCCCGTTCGCCGCCCGAACATCCTTGTTCGGCCCCTGCCGGGGGTCGTCGTTCCGTCGGACCCGACTTGTCAACCGTCCAGACAGGCCGCCATTCCTGGCGCCGGGATCTGCCTCCGTGCGGATACCCGCCTGCTGGATGACCTGCACTTTATAATCTAAAGTACTTTCTCGTGTCAAGCATATTTTCACGCGGTCGGGAAAAGAAGTTCTTCCCGCGCCGCACCGCGTCCAATCGATGTTGGACTCGCGCGTCGCGTTTCCTATCTTGGGTGTGATCGCGACGATCTGAACGTCCGTCATCAGGTAAAAGCCAGGCCACGTCAGTGACCACCGCAAACGCGGGGGAGGTGGGTCCATGAAGACCGCGAAGTATATCGAGATCGAGGACAACTACGGCGCGCACAACTACCATCCGCTCGATATCGTCATCAAGAAGGCCGAAGGCGTTTGGGTGGAAGATGTCGAGGGCAAACGCTACATGGACTTCCTGGCCGCTTACAGCGCCGTCAACCAAGGCCACTGCCATCCTCGTATCCTGAAGGCCCTGCGCAACCAGGCCCGCAAGTGCACCCTCACGAGTCGCGCCTTCCGCAACGACCAGCTCCCCGCCTTCTGCAAGGAAATCTGCGAGCTGACCGGCTACGAGAGCGTCCTGCCGATGAACTCCGGCGCCGAGGCCGTGGAGACCGCCATCAAGGCCGCGCGCAAGTGGGGCGAGAAGGTCAAGGGCGTGAAGAAGGACATGGGCGAGATCATCGTCTGTGCCGACAACTTCCACGGCCGCACGACCACGATCGTCGGTTTCTCCACCGACGAGCAGTACAAGGACGGCTTCGGCCCCTTCACGCCCGGCTTCAAGGTCATCCCGTTCGGTGACGCCAAGGCGCTCGAGAAGGCCTTCACCAAGAACACCGTGGCGTTCCTGACCGAGCCCATCCAGGGCGAGTCGGGCATCGTCGTGCCCAAGGCCGGCTTCCTCAAGAAGGCCCGCCAGCTCTGCACCAAGCACAACGCGCTCTTGATCTGCGACGAGATCCAGTCCGGACTCGGCCGCACCGGCAAGATGTTCGCCTACGAGTGGGAAGGCATCCGCCCCGACGGCTTGATCATCGGCAAGGCGCTCAGCGGCGGCTTCTATCCCGTCAGCGCCTTCCTGAGCAGCAAGGAAGTCATGGACGTCTTCAACCCCGGCGACCACGGCTCGACCTTCGGCGGCAACCCGCTGGGCATGGCCGTCGCGCGCGAAGCCCTCAAGGTGATCCAGGACGACAAGCTGATGGAGAACAGCGCCAAGCTCGGTCCCTGGTTCATGGATAAGCTGGGTGAGATCAAGTCCAAGAGCATCGTGACGGTGCGCGGCAAGGGTTTGTGGATCGGTCTGGTCCTCAACACCAACGCCCGCCCGTACTGCGAGGCGCTCATGGCCGAGGGTCTGCTCTGCAAGGAGACCCACGAGAAGGTCATCCGCTTCGCTCCCCCGCTGTGCATCACCAAGAAGGAACTGAACATCGCGCTGCGCAGCGTGGCGAAGGTGTTCAAGAAGATCGACGGTTAGTTCCGGCGACTGTCCATATCTCCGCACCAGGCCCCCGGTTCGCTCGAGCCGGGGGCCTTCGTCCATCATGACGCGCCCCCGGGACGGTCATCTCGAAATGCCCCCCGTCACATTTCTATGCCCATTGACCGACCCCGCGGATCCTGTTTTCCTGACGTGGATACTTGTTCCATGGCATGCAGCAGGAGGGGACGGCATGCAAATCACGTATCGACCGTTCGCAATCACGGCATCGGTCGCCTTGGCGTGCCTGTGCAGTTTCGCCGGCGCCGAACCGATCCACGTTCCGGGCGACTATGCGACCGTCGGGGAAGCGCTGGATGCGGCGCAGCCCACGATGGAAATCCAGGTCGCCCAAGGCCTCTATCTCGAGCATGATCTCGTCGTTCCGATCGGCGTCCGGCTGGTCGGCCTCGGCGACTCGCCCGCGGATGTCGTCATCGACGCCCAGGGCCTCGGGCGGGTCGTGACGCTCGCTCCCGGGTCCGAAGGCATCGAGAACCTGACGCTGCGCAACGGAGACGCCGACCTCGGCGGCGGGTTGTCCGTCGAGCAGTGCTACGCCACGCTCCGGCACCTCCGGATCGTCGACTGCGCGGCCGACCTGGGCGGCGGCCTATTCGTCCGCGAGGGCCCCCTGTTGCTCGAGGATTCCGAGATCACCGACTGCCACGCCCGCGGACTCGGCGGCGGTCTCTATCTCATCGCGCTCGACGCCGCCACCCTGACGCGCTGCCTCGTCGCCCGCAACGACGCGGTCAGCGCGGGTGGCGGCTGGTACGCCGCGCGCTGCGACGCGGTCACGCTCGAGTCCTGCACCATTGCGTTCAACGCGGCGCCCCTCGGCGCCGAGAGCGCCCTCTTCCACTCCGCGGTCGCCGAGTACGACCACACCGTGGTCGCCGGTTGCCGCCCCCTGGGCAGCGACAGCGAGGAACTCCGCGGCGACCGGGTTCTGCTCGCCGACCGCACCGACGCGGTCACGGCCGATTGTTCGTTGCGGCATGCACCGGGCTGGATCGGATCGCTGGCCCCGCTGCTCGAATCACCGGCGGCGCAGAACGTCGAGGCCGACCCGCTGTTCTGCCTGTCGGGCAGCGCTCCCGAGGGCGTCTACGGCGTGGCCTCGAGTTCGCCCTGCGTGACCGGGGATTGCGGGCTGATCGGCGCCTACGGCCAGGCCTGCGGCGAGACTGCGGCCCCGGAGACGCCCATCGCACGCTTCCAGTTGAGTCCCGCGTATCCCAACCCCTTCAACCCGTCGACCCGCATCGATTTCGCGATCGGCACGGATGCCCCGGTCTCGCTCAAGGTCTACAGTCTCGACGGCC